>CAYRUW010000137.1:4314-5238 GCA_964427465.1 uncultured Diaminobutyricimonas sp. | reverse complement strand
CGCCATTGACGAACTGCAACTGCGCGACCTTGCCGACCTCGGCGACCACCTCGGCACGTCGAGTCACGAGCTCGCGCATCGAACGGCGCTGGACCGAACGAAGTACTGCAGCTCGCACTGGCCTGCCCCGCGGCCGATCGCCGACGCCCGCAATCTGGGCCTCGTAAGCCATCAACCCGACCAGGCGGAACCCGGCGCGCCGCACAATGTCTTCGGCGAGGGCGCGGGCCTGCTCCGGGGTCCGCACGGGCGACCGCCACACGCCGATCCGGCCGAGTATGGGCGCTTCGTACGACACGTCGAGTTCGAGGCACACCCGCAACTCCTCGCGGCGGGGCGGCGGTACAAGCGCGTCGATCGCGTCGAGGTGTGCCACCGAGTCGACCATGAGCGTCACCCGGGACGCGAGTTCGGGGTCCGTGCACAGCCGGCGCAAAGCGTCGCGGTGCACCGTCGGATACCCGACCAGCACGTCCGTCACGGTTTCGGCCAGCCACAACGCCTCCGGGAGGGTGTAGGCGAGCACCCCCGCGAATCCGGGCACTGCGAGCACCGCGTCGAGCACGCCCCGCACCCGCACCGACTTGCTCGCGACCCGGATCGGCTTGCCACCTGACCGGTCGAGCAGATCGAACGCGTTGCGCGCGAGCGCCGGCCACGAGATGACGCCGAACGGCGGATCCAGTTCAGCGGTCGCGGTATCCAGCCCGGGCCAGAACCGTTCCGGCTCGAGCCATTCGCGTCCTTGCGGCCGGCTCAGTGCTCTCATCTCGTAGGACACCATCTCAGCCGACACCTCGCTACGCAACGGTCTCGATACGGCCTACGGCCTACTCGACCCACGTCGTGCTACTGGGTCGCCGCCACGCCGCTACGCAACGCGCCGGACTACCCAGCGGGGGCCCACCACACCTGTGGCTTCTC
>CAYRUW010000137.1:0-4214 GCA_964427465.1 uncultured Diaminobutyricimonas sp. | reverse complement strand
CGAATGAACCGGCGCCTCACGGCACCGTTCCATTCGTACCCCCGGTGGGACTCGATCCCCTACTGGGTCGCCGCCACGTCGCTACGCAACGCGCCGGACTACCCAGCGGGGGCCCACCACACCTGTGGCTTCTCGCCCACCAGCGGTCCGAATGAACCGGCGCCTCACGGCACCGTTCCATTCGTACCCCCGGTGGGACTCGAACCCACACTGAAGCGATTTTAAGTCGCCTGCCTCTGCCGATTGGGCTACGGGGGCGCGAACGCGATCAGCGAAGGCCATTTCTGGCCTTCGCCGCGTTCGCGTAAACACAGTAGCCCCTGGCGTTGCCAGGTCTCGATAGACGCAGCCGCGCTACCAGAACCTCGGGCCGCTAGGACTTCGGACGAGCTGCCCAGGTTTCGAACGCGATCCGCGGCTGTTCGCGGGCGGCGAGGGAGACGATGTCGCGGCGCAGGAAGAAGCTCAGCACCCAGTCGCCGAACACACGCAGCTTGCGCTCCCACATCGGGATCGCCAGGCCGTGGTATCCGCGGTGCATCAGCCACGCGATGGTGCCCTTGATCGCGAGCCTGCCGCTCTGGAACACCCCATCGCCCAACCCGAAGCCTGCAACCGCGCCCAAGTTGCCGTGACGGTACTCCCGCGGCTCCTCATCGCGGAGCACCGCGACCAGGTTCTTGGCGAGCAGCTTGCCCTGACGCACCGCGTGCTGGGCGTTGGGGACGCAGAAACCGCCGACTCCCCCACCGGTCAAATCGGGAACGGCGCTCACATCGCCCGCGCCCCACGCGCCCTCGACCACCTGACCGTCGGCGTCGACGACCCGCAGGTCGGCCTGCACCTGCAACCGCCCGCGTTCCTCGGTCGGCAGGTCGGTGTTGCGAAGCACCGGGTTGGCCATGACCCCTGCGGTCCACACGATGACGTCGGATTCGAATGACTCACCGCTCGACAGTTCGCACTTGCCGTCGACCGCGCTCGTGAGCTGCGTCTCCAGGTGCACCTCGGCACCGCGCTGGGCGAGGTTCTTGAGCACCCACTTGCTCGTCTTGAGCGAGACCTCCGGCATGATCCGACCCATCGCCTCGATCAGGTGGAAGTGTGTGTCGTCGAATTTGAGGTTCGGGTAGTAACGCAGCAGCGAACTGGCGAGACTGCGCATCTCGCCGAACACCTCGATGCCGGCGAAGCCGCCCCCGACGACGACGAAGGTGAGCAACCGGTCGCGCTCGGGTCCGGCCGGCAGGTTCGCCGCCTTGGCGAAGTTGGTGAGGATCGCGTCGCGGATCGCCGCCGCCTCCTCGATCGCTTTGAGGCCGATCGCGTTGTCGGCCACGCCCGGGATCGGGAACGTGCGCGAGACGGCGCCGGCGGTGACGACCACGTGATCGTACTCGTGCTCCCAAGCCTGGCCGACCTCGGGCGTGATCGTGGCCCGCTTGCGCGAGTGGTCGATCGAGGTCACCTCGGCGGTGACCACTTCGGTCTTGCGCAAGTGCCTGCGCAGCGAGACGACCGAATGCCTCGGCTCGATCGAACCCGCAACCACCTCGGGCAGGAAGGGCTGGTAGGTCATGTACGGCAGCGGGTCGACCAACGTGACCTCCGCCTCACCCTTGCCAAGCCACTTCTCGAGCTTGCGCGCCGTGTAGAAGCCGGCGTAGCCACCGCCGACGATGAGAATTCTGGTCACGAGTGGAGGTCTCCTAGGTCGATAATCCTCGAACAATCTACCGTCTGCGCGGCAACCGTCCGAATTGCGCAACCGCTCGTGCGACCAGAAGCACGAAGAGCGCCCCGAAGCCGACGAAGACGAGCAGCGGGATCCCGACCGCGCGAAGCTGATTGACCGTCGGATACAACGAGCCCACCGGCTCTTGCGCTTGGGAAGGCGGCTCTTGCGGTGCAGGTGGTGCGAAAGGCGTCGCCGCCGGTGCGGGACCGGAGTCGGCACGCCGGTACAGCGTGATCCAATCCTCCAGATCGCCCAGCGGGTTGGCCTCGACGCGGGGCACTTGCGCGCTCACCGCCGCGGCCGCATCGATCAGGCCGTAGCCGTAGGTGAAATCCGGACCCGGCGGTCCGACATCGCGAGCGGTCGCGATCACCCGGTTGATCACGTTGGCCGCATCGAGTTCCGGATGCGCGGCACGCACGAGCGCCACGATGCCGGCGACGATAGGAGTGGCACCCGAAGTGCCGCTCCAGGTCGCGTAGCCCCCGCCGGGCACGGTGCCCACGAGTTCCTCGCTCGGAGCCGCCACGCCCAGGGTCACCCCTTGCGACGTGGCGTTCTCGCTCGCGCTGCCCGAGCGGTCCACCCCGGCCACGGCGAGCACACCGGGCATCGTCGCGGGAGCGCCCACCACTTCGGTGCCGCTGCCCCGGTTCCCGGCAGCCGCGACGATCACGACGTCGTTCTGCATCGCGTACAAGAAGGCGTCGTCCCAGCTTTCGGGCCAGTCTTTCGTGTTTCGCGTGAGCGACATGTTGATCACACCGGCACCGTGGTCGACCGCCCAGCGCACCGCATCCGCGATCTGGTCGTCGGAAGATCTCGTGCCCTCGCCGAATCCGATCGAGATCGCGAGCAGGCTCGCGCCGGGCGCCGAGCCGATTACGCCGCTCCCGTAGCCGCTGCCGCGGCCTGCCGCGAGCGATGCGACCAGGGTGCCGTGCTCGCTTCCGCTCGAGCCGACCGGTTGCCTGCCGTCGGGCGCACCGAGCCCCGAGAAGTCGGCGCCGCCGACGACCGCGCCGGCAAGGTCTGGATGGCTGGCGATGCCGGTGTCGATCACCGCGATCTTGACGCCCTCACCGGTCGTGGTGTTCCATGCCTGGCGGATCCCGTAGTCGTCGAGCCAGTACTCCAGGTCGCGGATGCCGTCGGCGGATGCCGCAGGCCCCGTGAGCGTGGACGCGACGACCAGGAAGGCGGCGCAAAGTGCCGCCCACCCCCTCATCGGGACACCTGCCACGGCGGTTCGCACTCGCACACGAGCGGATCCCACGCCGCCCGCTCAAGCGCGAGATCGCCGATCGGGTTGACCCCAGGGCCGGCTGCGAGCGCGTGCGCGGCGAGCGCGTGCAAGCATTTGACGCGAGTGGGCATTCCACCGGCCGAGATGCCGTCGAGTTCTGCGACGTGTTCGATCGAGTTCCGGTCGGCGAGGTAGGACTTATGGGCGTCCCGGTAGGCCTGGGCGACGTCGCCTTCGAGCAGCGCGGCGAGCCTGGGCATCTCGCCTTCCGCTTCGAGAGTGGAGATCGCGGCGGTGGCCGCCGGATGGCTCAAATAGTAGAGCGTGGGGAACGGCGTGCCGTCGGGCAGTCGCGGGCTGGTCGCGACCACAGCGGGGGCGCCGCACACGCAACGCGCCGCGACCCCGAGCACACCCCGGGCGGGCCGGCCGAGCTGTCTGGAGACGGCCTCCACCTCAGCCGTGCTCGGCGGCTCGAATGGGGGTCTGGTCATCGATCCGTTCGGGATTGCGGGTTCAGCAGATCAACGGGGTCCGCGTCGCCGAGTCCGGCCGACATCGCGGATGAGAGCACGGCGCTCACCCAATCGATGCGGCTTGACTGGATCTCGTCGCTGATCGGCAGTCCGTCTGGCGCGGTTGGAGTGTGCGGGGAGTCGTCGATCACAAGATAAGTGATGTCGCCTGGGAACGCGTACAGCAACCGGTCGCGCGCTTGTGCCTTGAGGAACGCGGGATCGCTCCACCGGTCGACCTCGTGCTGCAGGTCTTCAACCGACTGCTGGGCCTTGGCCTGCTCCCGTTCGAGCTCCGCGATCGTCGCGCGTTGCTCGACGAGAATCTTCAGCGACGGCGCGAGCACGACGAGCGCGGCGACCACGAGGGCGAGCACGGTCAGCGCGAAACCCGAGAGCCGGATGCCGCGTAGCCACGTGCCCGCATCGCTTCCAGCAGCGGGCGGGGTCGCGGCCGCGCGTTCGGGTCGCTGCCTCGGGTTCATGCCCTCGATCGTAGGCGCTCAGCCCTTGAACCGCGGGAAGGCGGAACGGCCGGCGTACACGGCGGCATCGCCGAGTTCGTCTTCGATCCGCAGCAACTGGTTGTATTTGGCGACCCGCTCCGAACGCGCGGGCGCGCCGGTCTTGATCTGGCCGCAGTCGGTCGCTACGGCGAGGTCGGCGATGGTGGTGTCTTCTGTCTCGCCCGAACGGTGCGAGAGCACCGCGGTGT
>CAYRUW010000136.1:0-5242 GCA_964427465.1 uncultured Diaminobutyricimonas sp. | reverse complement strand
TACATCACGACCGGATTCCACGGGTTGCACGTCACCGGCGGCCTCATCGCGTTCTTGCTCATCATCGGCCGCGCATATTCGGTGAAACGATTCACGCACCGAGAGGCAACAAGCGCGATCGTCGTGTCGTACTACTGGCACTTCGTGGATGTCGTGTGGATCGCCCTCTACTTCATCATCTACTGGCTCAAGTAAAGACATCGGCTCTACCGAGACCCGCGACTAAGCATTGGACCGAACCCACAGCATGGCGAAGAGCAAACGCACCGGACGGCAGACCGGAAGACGTCACCCACTGACCTCGATCGCACTCCTGGTAATCGGACTCGTATCGACCGGCGGCGCCTACGCCCTGTTCACGACGACCGCGACCGCGCAGACCCCCGAGTATTCGCAGCAGATGATCGACGAGGGCGAGAAGCTGTTCATCGCCAACTGCGCAAGCTGCCACGGCATTCAAGCCGAAGGAGTAGACGGTGTGGGTCCGTCGCTCATCGGCGTCGGCGCCGCATCCGTGGACTTCCAGGTCGGAACAGGGCGGATGCCGCTTGCCGCGCAAGGCCCGCAAGGCGACAAGAAGCCCGTGGTGTTCAGCCAGGAACAAATCGACCAGATGGCTGCTTGGGTGGCCTCGCTCGCGCCCGGGCCCGGCATCCCCGACGACCGCTACTTGCGCTCCGACGGCGACGCAGCCAACGGAGGCGAACTCTTCCGCATCAACTGCGCCATGTGCCACAACGTCGCCGGCGCGGGCGGTGCGCTCACTGAGGGCAAGTGGGCACCGAACCTGCAAGACGTGGAGCCTGTGCACATTTACGAGGCCATGGTCACCGGTCCGCAGAACATGCCGGTGTTCAACGACCTCAACCTCTCCCCCGAGGACAAGGCGGACATCATCACCTACCTGACGAAGTGGGCCGGCGCGCCGTCCCCGGGCGGGTTCGACCTCGGCTCGGTCGGGCCTGTGGCCGAGGGCCTGTTCGTCTGGATCTTCGGCATGGGGGCGATCGTCGCTATCACCGTCTGGTTGACCGCGAAGTCGAACTGACGGCAGATCCACGCACTGAAAGGAAACGAATGGCTGACCACGACGGCGCTGCACAAGGCGCCGCTGTCGAACGGCGCGAATCACGCAAGGTTTCGCCCGGCACTGCCGTCGTCCACTCCGACGCCATCCCGAACCCCGGTTTTCCGCCGGAGCGTCCGCGTGTAACCGACCTCGACCCCAAGCAAGAGCGCAAGCAAGAGCGGCGCATCGTATGGCTGTTCTGGGCCTCCATCATCGGCAGCGTCTTCGCCGTGGTCGCCTATTTCGCGTTCCCGATCGAGAGCGAGAGCCTCGGGAGCGTAAGACTGAACAACCTGCTGCTCGGCGCCGGGATCACCCTCGGGCTGCTGGGCATCGGATTCGGTGCCGTGCACTGGTCCAAGGCACTCATGGAAGGGCACGACCTGGTCGAGGGCCGGCACGAGACTCGCGGCTCCGCCGAGACTCGAGAGAAGGCCGCCGAGGTCTTCCGTCTCGGTAATGAAGAGTCGGGGTTCGGCCGGCGCGCCCTGCTGCGCAACAGTCTCATCGGTGCGCTCGTCGCGTCGCCGCTCGCCGGCATCTTCATGTTCCGCGACCTCGCCCCCCGGACCGACCCGGTGGCGCTGCTCAAGCACACCGCATGGGACGCCGGCGTGCGTCTGGCGCGCGACCCTGACGGGGTACCGATCCGGGCCTCGGACGTCACGATCGGCTCCGTGTTCCACGTCATCCCGGAGGGCTTGGACGAACTCCAGCACCCGCTCGAGGAGAAGGCGAAGGCTGCCGTCCTGCTCATGCGGTTGCCGGTCGAGGACCTCAACGAGCAGGAAGACCGCAAGGACTGGTCTTATGAAGGCATCGTCGCCTACTCCAAGATCTGCACGCACGTTGGCTGCCCGGTAGCGCTCTACGAGCAGCACACGCACCACTTGCTCTGCCCGTGTCACCAATCTCAATTCGACGTGGCGAACCACGCGAAGGTGATTTTCGGCCCTGCGGCGCGCCCGCTGCCGCAATTGCCGATCACCGTGAACGACGAGGGCTACCTGGTCGCGAGAAGTGACTTCCAAGAGCCTGTCGGCCCGAGTTTCTGGGAGCGATCACTGTGACGACTACAAGCACCGGCCCACGGCCGACCTCGACGGTGGCAACGCCGCCGAGGGGCGCGCGCTTCACCGCGTGGGCCGCGAACTACCTGGCCGAGCGCCCGAGCATCTCCGGTTTCGTCAACGAGCTCGGCCGCAAGATCGTCCCCGACCCCTGGTCGTTCATGCTTGGCGAGGTTGCGCTCTACAGCTTCGTCGTCATCCTGCTCAGCGGAACCTTCCTGACGTTCTTCTTCGACCCGTCGATGGCCGCTGTCGAATACGACGGCTCCTACGTGCCGTTCAAGGGCATGGAGATGTCGGCGGCCATGGCCTCGACTCTGGACATCAGTTTCGACATCCGCGGCGGCCTGCTCATGCGGCAAGTGCACCACTGGGGTGCTCTGCTGTTCGTTGCCTCGATCGGCCTGCACATGCTGCGCGTCTTCTTCACTGGAGCGTTCCGCAAGCCGCGCGAACTGAACTGGGTCATCGGCTTCGTGATGTTCATCCTCGCGATGGGCGAGGGCTTCACCGGGTACTCGCTGCCCGACGACCTGCTCTCCGGCAACGGCCTTCGCATCATCGACGGAATGCTCAAGGGCACCCCCGTCATCGGCACCTGGATGTCGTACTTGCTGTTCGGCGGCGAGTTCCCGGGAGTCGACATCGTGCCGCGACTGTACGTGCTGCACATCCTGCTATTGCCGGCGATCCTCGTCGCTGCGATCGGCTTGCACTTGCTGCTGCTCGTGATCAACAAGCACACCCAGTTCGCCGGTCCCGGCCGCACCGAGAACAACGTCGTCGGGGTGCCGATCATGCCGGTGTTCGCCGCAAAGGCGGGTGGCTTCTTCTTCATCGTGTTCGGCGTGATCGTGCTCATCGCCTCGACGGTCACGATCAACCCGATCTGGAACTACGGACCGTACGACCCCTCCCCCATTTCCGCGGGCACCCAGCCGGACTGGTACATCGGTTTCGCGGACGGCATCCTGCGCCTGATCCCGCCGGGCTGGGAATTCGTGCTGTTCGGCTTCACGTTCTCGCTGAACATCCTCGTGCCGATTTTGATCCTGGGCCTGTTCATCGTGGTCGTCGGGATATATCCCTTCATCGAGGCGTGGATCACGGGCGACCGGCGCGAGCACCACATGGCCGAGCGGCCGCGCAACGCTCCCACGCGCACCGCGATCGGCGCAGCGGGCGTGACCTTCTACGCGGTCATGTGGGCAGCGGCGAGTTCCGACCTCATGGCCACACACTTCAGGCTCGCGGTCGAGCTCGTGACGCACGCACTGCAGGCACTGCTGATCGTGGGCCCGATCGTCGCGTACTTCGTGACCAAGCGGATCTGCCTGGCACTTCAGCTCAAGGATCGCGAGATCGCGCTGCACGGCATCGAGTCGGGACGCATTGTGCGGTTGCCCGGCGGCGAGTACATCGAAGTGCACGAGCAGCTCGACGCGTACGAGCGCTGGAAGCTCGTCAGCTACGACGACTACAAGCCGCTCATGCTCCGGCCGAACGAGCGCGGCCGGATCCCGGTGAGCGAACGCTTCCGCGCCTCGCTTTCGCGCTGGTTCTTCGAGGATCGGATCGCACCGGTCACTCGAACGGAGCTCGAGGCCGCCGAGCACGACGAGCACTGACACTGCAACGCGAAAGGCGCCGGTTCCCACGGGAGCCGGCGCTTTTCGCGTTGCCGGCAGCGTAGCCCCCTCGGGTCAGTGGCCGGGCGAAGTACGGTTCGTCTCGCCGTGGCCGCGACGGGCGTTCGGGCACAGTCGAGGTGGTTGCCCGGCTAGGCGGGTCCGTGAAGCTTCCAGAACGGAACCACTTCGATCCACCGCTTGGTCGGACGAAATAGCGCTCGTCACGCGGCGGCTCTGAGCGTTTCCGATCGCCGGCTGCCACAAAGCGGCGGCGCGGCGACTAGAACGTGCGCTTGAGGAACTCGGCCGCGCTCGTGAAGCCGTGCCGGTCGTAAAAGCCGGCGGCACGGCGGCTGGCGACCGTCAGTTGTCGTGCACCCCGGTTCGAACACTGGGCTTCGACGGCGCGCAACAGCGCGGTTCCCACGCCATGGCCTCGAGCCGACTCGTCCACGATGAGCTCGTGCAATTGGGCCGCCGGCCCGTCCGTATAGAGCAAGCGGTGCACCGTCGTCAGGGCGTACCCGCGCACGACCCCGGACTCGTCCTCGGCGACCAGCAGTATGACGTTGTCGTCGCCGAAACACCCTGCGAGCGTAGCTTCGAATTCGAGTCGATCGGGTTCGTGCGAGGTCGCGAGTTGCCGCAGCAGCTGGAACAGCGCGTCCGCGTCCTCCGGACGCGCCTGGCGGACTCGCACCGTCACGTCAGCGCCCGAAGTGACCGCGGTAGTACTCGAACTGCCAGCCCATGAGCGCCACTATGAGCACCGGAATGCCCACAAGCACGATCCAGAACCCGACCGCGATGCCGAGGAAGATCAGGCCGACGCCGAAGGCGAGAGAAATCGGCCACCAGCTCCACGGGCTGAAGAAACCGAGCTCTGGGTCTCCGTCGTCGATGTCGGCGTCACCCCGGTCTTCTGGGAGTTCGCCGCCTTGCGCGTTGTAGCTCTTCTGCAGGTACCAGCCGACGAGCGCGCCGAACACCGAGGTAAGGCTCAGCGCGATAGTGCCGACCCATTCCGGTCCGCCCTCCTGGCTGTACACGTCCGGGTGTGCGCCGTACTCGTAGAAGGTCCAGAACCCATACCAGATGGCCGCGATTCCGAAGAAGAGCGAGATGACCCAGAAAAGGATTGCGCTGATCTTCATGCGTCACTTCACCTTGCCTTCGCCAGCGTCGTAAGTCGGCGTCTCCGGCGCATCCTTCGCGGGGCCGACACCGATGGGCACTCCCGCCTCGGGGTGGTTCAGGTCGAACGCGGGCGATTCTGACCGCACGCGCGGAATCGAGGTGAAGTTGTGCCGCGGCGGTGGGCACGAGGTGGCCCACTCGAGCGACCTGCCGTAGCCCCAGGGGTCGTTGACGGTCACCCTGGGCGCCCGGCGCGCCGTGACGTAGACGTTGTAGAAGAACGGCAGCATCGAGATCGCGAGGATCGCCGCGCCGATCGTGGAAACCTGGTTCAT
>CAYRUW010000135.1:0-5281 GCA_964427465.1 uncultured Diaminobutyricimonas sp. | reverse complement strand
TGGCGCGAGATGCGCTTTCGCCGCAACCGGGCCCACACCCGGACCGCCGCCGCCGTGCGGGATGCAGAAGGTCTTGTGCAGGTTCAGATGGCTCACATCCCCGCCGAACTCGCCGAACCGGGCGTGGCCGAGCAGGGCGTTCAAGTTGGCGCCGTCGATGTACACCTGGCCGCCGGCCGCATGCACCTCGTCGCAAATGGCACGAATGTCTTGTTCGTACACGCCATGGGTCGACGGATAGGTCACCATGAGCGCGGCGAGCCGGTCCGCGTGCTGAGCGACCTTCGCGCGCAGGTCGGCCAGATCGACGTTGCCTTGCTCGTCGCATGCGATCATCGCCACCGTCATGCCCGCGAGCACGGCCGAGGCCGCATTGGTGCCGTGGGCGCTCTGCGGGATCAGGCACACGTTCCGATCCAGGTCGCCCCGGGAGCGATGGTAGCCGCGGATCGCGAGCAGTCCGGCGAGTTCGCCCTGGCTGCCAGCGTTCGGCTGCAGCGAGACCGCGTCGTAGCCGGTCAGCGCCGCCAGCCAGTCCTCGAGATCGCCGATCAGTTCCAGGTATCCGGCGACGTCCGCCTTAGGCGCGAAGGGGTGGATGTTCGCGAACTCTGGCCAAGAGACGGCTTCCATCTCGGTCGCCGCGTTCAGCTTCATCGTGCAGGAACCGAGCGGAATCATCCCGCGGTCGAGCGCGTAGTCCTTGTCGGCGAGCTGTTTCAGGTAGCGCATCATGGAGGTCTCCGAATGATGCGAATTGAACACCGGATGCTCCAGGTAGCGCGAGCTGCGCAGCAGTCCGGCCGGCAAGCGCGCCGAGCCGCCGGCCGCGACCGGAGGGCGCCCGGAAGCCTCGGCCGCAGAGCCCGCGAACGCCTCGACCACGAGTTCGAGCTGTTCGGCGGTCGTGGTCTCGTCCACCGAGATCGAGATCGTGTGCGCGTCGACCCGGTGCAGCAGAATGCCCGACTGGTACGCCCGCCGGATGACAGCATCTGCGCCGTCGGCCACGCGCACGCTCAACGTGTCGAAGAACTCCTCGTGCACGAGCGGGAAATCCAGTTTGGCCAGGGCGTCGGCGAGCCGGCCCGCGCGTGCCGCGACCGCGGAAGCGATCGCGCGCAGGCCCGCCGGACCGTGGTACACCGCGTACATGCTCGCCATGATCGCGAGCAGCACTTGGGCGGTGCAAATGTTGCTCGTAGCCTTCTCGCGGCGGATGTGCTGCTCGCGCGTCTGCAACGTGAGACGGTAGGCGGGCCTGTCGTCGGCATCCTTGCTCACCCCGACGAGCCGGCCCGGCAGTTGTCGTTCGAGTCCCGATCGAACCGCGAGGTAGCCGGCGTGCGGTCCGCCGAAAGCCATTGGCACGCCGAAGCGCTGCGTCGTTCCCACGGCGATGTCGGCGTGCATCTCGCCCGGGGGAGTGAGCACGGTGAGTGCGAGCAGGTCCGCGGCGACCACGACGAGCGCGCCTTGTTCGTGCGCGGCCTCGACGATGTGCGAGAAATCCCAGACCCGGCCCGAAGCGCCTGGGTATTGGATGAACACGCCGAATGCCTCCGGCAGCGAGCCTTCGCGGTCGAGTTCGCGCTCGACGAGTTCGATTCCGAGTGCCTCGGCACGGGTGCGAAGCACCGCTTTGGTCTGCGGCAGGGCATCCGAATCGACCACGAACCGCGCCGGCCGATCCCCGGTGGCACGCCGCGCGAGCAGCATGCCCTCTACGACCGCTGTGGCCTCGTCGAGCATCGAAGCGTTGGCAGTGTCCAGCCCCGTGAGGTCGGCGACCATGGTCTGAAAGTTCAGCAGCGCTTCAAGGCGGCCCTGCGAGATCTCAGGCTGGTACGGGGTGTAGGCCGTGTACCAGGCGGGGCTCTCGAGCACGTTCCGTTTGATGACGGCTGGAGTGAACGTGCCGTAATAGCCCAGCCCGATCATCGAAGTGCGCACCGCGTTGCGCGAAGCGATGCGCCGCAAGTGCGCGAGGGTCTCCTGCTCTGTGGCGGGAGGCGGAAGCGCGCCCGTCGCCGTTCGACTCGTCGATCTGATCGACGCCGGCAACGCCGCCGTGACCACGTCGTCGGTCGTGTCGTAGCCGAGAGCAGCGGCCATCTTCGCCCGGTCCTGCGCGGCAGTGCCGACATGCCGGCTGACGAACCTCTCGTGCGCGCGCAGGCTCGTCGCCTCGTCGGCGGGCACTACGGCGATGTTCTGCTCACTCACTGAAACGTGCCTCGTATTCGTCCGCGGTCAGCAGTTCGGGGATTTCGGTGAACGAGACCTTGAACAGCCAGCCCTCGCCGTACGGGTCGCTGTTGATCAGGCTCGGATCGTCCACCACGGCCTGGTTGTTCTCGGTGACGGTGCCGCTCACCGGGGCGAAAAGCTCGCCCACCGATTTGGTGGATTCGAGCTCGCCGACGATCGCACCGGCGGTCAACTGGGTGCCGGCCTCGGGCAGTTCGACGTACACGACATCGCCGAGGTTGCTCGCCGCGTAAGCGGTGATCCCCACCGTCGCCGAGTCTGCGTCGACCCGCAACCATTCGTGCTCTTCCGTGTAGCGCAAGTTCTCGGGAGCGTCCATGTCAGTTCCTCTTTCTTCGGTAGAAGGGCAGCGGCACGACCTCGAACGGCACCTTGGTGCCGCGGATGTCGACGTGCAGGTTCGTCCCGGCTTCGGCGCATTCGGGGTCCACGAACGCCATCGCCACGGGGCGGGCGAGGGTCGGGGAGAGGGCTCCGGAGCTGATCCGGCCGACCGGCGAACCGTTGTCGCCGTGGACGGTGTAACCGGAACGCGCTGCGCGCTTGCCCTCGCCGACCATACCGACGAGCACTCGAGCACCTGGCGGCGGACCGGCCGCCACGGCATCCCTGCCGACGAAGGCCGGTTTGCCCAGGTCCACGATCGCGTCGAGCCCGGCTTGTGCCGGCAGTATCTCGGCGCCCAGCTCGTGCCCGTACAGCGGCATGCCCGCTTCGAGGCGGAGGCTGTCGCGGCTGGCGAGCCCAGCGCGCTTCAACCCGTGCGATTCTCCCGCTTCGAGCAGTTCGCCCCACAACCTGGGCGCACTTCGGGCGGCGACATACAGCTCGAAGCCGATCTCGCCTGTGTAGCCCGTTCGAGCCACCAGCACTGGATCGCCGTTGAAGGCGCCCTGCACCGCGCGGTAGTACTTGAGGTCGCCGATCGCCGCACGCAAACCGGCAAGGCCCGCCACATCGCGTAGCACCGCCAACGAGTGGGGGCCTTGAACGGCAATCAGCGCTAGCTCGTCGCTGACATCCTGCACTTCCACGTCGAAGCCGGCCGCGCGTTGTTGCAGTGCGAGCGCGACCGCCTCGCGGTTGGCTGCGTTGGCGACCACGAGGAAGCGGTCGGGACCGAGGCGATAGACGACCGTGTCGTCGACGATGCCGCCTCGCTCGTTGAGCAGCAGACTGTACTTCGCTTGCAGTACCTCTGCAGCCGAAAGACGATTGGAGAACGCGCGATCGAGGAACTCGCCCGCCGCCGGGCCTCGTACCTCGAATTCGGCCATGTGCGAGAGGTCGAACAGCCCTGCGGCAGTGCGCACCGCCTCGTGTTCGGCGAGATCGCTCGTGAAGCGCACTGGCATCCGCCAGCCGGCGAAGTCGGTGAAAGACGCGCCTGCTTGCTCGTGGAGCGAGTGCAACGGGGTGCGGCCGGTTGACGATGACAAGAGTTCTCCGTTCGATCCGGGTCGTTCGACCAACCAAACGTCGCGGGCCGTTTGCCCGCGAGAACTCCCCCTCTGTCATCTTTGCCTGAGAGCTTCGCCGTCAAGTCGACGGCTTTCACCATGGGCGAGACGGAATCGTCCGTCCGCTTTTCAGAGTGCCTGATCCGGTGCGGTATTCGTACCTGAGAGATTGACGGGGAGGTTTGCTCCTTCGGTGTTCGCTTGCGAGTGGCAGCGAACTCTCCCGCATCGGATATGCAGCCTATTTTCTTTTGTCGCAACTATATCCGACCCGGGTTCACCCGGCTGGACGCCGGTCGCGAGTCGCTCTGCCGAACCCGTCAGCTTCTGCTGCCCGCGCGGGTCCACCCGGGCTCGCCACTAGGATGACCTGCGGACAAGAACGACCCGACCCTGTTCAGCACTAAGGAGTTCCAGTGGCACTAATCGAGGCGGTAAACGCACGCGAGATCCTCGACTCGCGGGGCAACCCGACCGTAGAGGTCGAAGTGCTGCTCGACGACGGCACGGTCGCCCGGGCCGCGGTTCCTTCCGGTGCATCCACGGGTGCCTTCGAGGCGTACGAACTTCGGGATGAGGACAAGAACCGCTACCTCGGCAAAGGCGTGCAGAAAGCAGTGGCCGGCGTGATCGATCAGCTCGGCCCCGCGATCGAAGGCTTCGAGGCGAGCGAGCAGCGCCTGGTCGACTCGATGCTCGCCGAAGTCGATGGAACCGAGAACAAGAGCAAGCTCGGCGCTAACGCGATCCTCGGCGTGAGTCTCGCGGTCGCCAAGGCCGCCGCCGACGCCGCCGATCTGCCGCTGTTCCGCTACGTCGGCGGACCGAACGCGCACACCCTGCCGGTGCCCATGCTCAACGTCATCAACGGAGGCGCGCACGCCGACACGAACGTCGACATCCAGGAGTTCATGATCCTTCCCATCGGTGCCGACACATTCAGCGACGCGCTGCGCTGGGGCGCCGAGGCCTACCATGCGCTCAAGAGCCTGCTCAAGAGCAAAGGACTGTCGACCGGACTGGGCGACGAGGGGGGCTTCGCGCCGAACTTGCAGAGCAACCGTGCCGCGCTCGACCTGCTCGTCGAAGCGATCGAGAAGGCCGGCTTCACCGCAGGAGACGACTTCGCGCTCGGATTGGATGTCGCGTCGACCGAGTTCTTCGAAGGCGGCAAATACACGTTCGAGAGCAAGCAGATCGGGGCGGACGAACTCACCGCCTACTACGCGGGACTGCTCGAGGCCTACCCGCTCGTGACCATCGAAGACCCGCTCGCCGAAGACGACTGGGAAGGCTGGACGCAGCTCACGCGTGAGCTCGGCGACCGGGTGCAGTTCGTCGGCGACGACCTGTTCGTCACCAACCCGAAGCGACTCGCGATGGGCATTGAGCAGGGCGCAGCCAATTCGATTCTGGTCAAGGTGAACCAGATCGGCACCCTGACCGAGACCCTGGACGCCGTCTCGCTCGCCCAGCGCAGCGGGTACACCGCGGTGCTCTCGCACCGTTCGGGCGAGACCGAAGACACCACGATCGCCGACCTCGCCGTG
>CAYRUW010000134.1:0-5281 GCA_964427465.1 uncultured Diaminobutyricimonas sp. | reverse complement strand
CGGACGTTTCCCGAAGGCGTGGTACTCACCAGGTACGAGACCAAGCGCTGACGTACGCTTCGAATCGGCGCAGGCCTCGAGCCGCGGTAGCTCGTGACGCGCTTTCTCCCGGGCGACCCGTGATACCCGTGTGCGGTGTGCTGATAATGCACATTATGTCAATTCGCCCCGAGCGTGCGGATGGCGCACTGCCGCTGCTATTGCGTGGATCGACGTGGCGCTCCCCCCGCCGCACCGATGCCGTCGGTGGAACACTTGTTGTGTGACCTCTGCGGCGGACGCCGATGTCGTGGTCGTCGGCGCAGGCCCGACCGGGCTCATGGCTACCCTGTGCCTGCTCCGGATGGGCGTCTCAGTGGTGCTCGTGGACGTGAAGGACGGGCCTACGCGAGAATCGCGAGCGTTGGCGCTGCAGGCCCGCTCGATGGAGATATTCGACCAGCTAGGGCTTCGGAACGAAATACTCGAACAGGCGACTCCGGCACCTGCGATCGTGCCGGGATACCGCGATCGCACCTTCCGCCCGGTTGAGTTCGGACCGATGGGACGGCGCCTCACGCCCTTCCCCGGCGTGTATGTGCTCGAGCAGAGCCGAACCGAGGCACTGCTCGGCGAGGCCCTTCGACGAGCCGGAGGAGCCATCCGGTGGGGGCACCGGGTAACAGGCATGTCAGACGAAGCCGATCGCATCCGACTTCGCCTGGTCGACCGCGACGGCGCCGCATCCGAAATCGTCGCCCGCTGGTGCGTGGGCGCTGACGGCAGTGGCTCCACCGTGCGGGAGCTCGCTGGAATCGAGTTCGATGGCCACACGAGTCCCATGCACTTCTTCGTCGCCGACGCCGTCGGGGTCACCGGCCTCGCCGAAAATCGGGTCAACATGCGCGTGAGCGAACGCGACTTCCTGCTGACTTTTCCGATGGCCGGCCTGCAGCACCACCGGCTACTCGGCGTCCTCGACTCCCCCACCGGCGATCTGCGGGCGGCGATGCAAGCCACCCTCGCGAACCAGTTCGAGGTGAGGTTCGAATCCCTGGACTGGTTCTCGAACTATCGCGTGCATCATCGAGTGGCGAGACGGTTCAAGGCCGGCCGCGTATTCCTCGCCGGTGACAGCGCCCACGTACATTCGCCGGTCGGAGCGCAGGGCATGAACACCGGTCTGCAGGATGCCCACAATCTCGCCGCAAAGATCGCCGACGTAGTCCGCCTGCGGGCAGGCCCATCGTTGCTCGACGAGTACGAGCGCGAGCGGAGGCCGGTGGCGGTGCGCCTCGTGCGCGTCACCGATGCCGCCTTCTCCCGCATCACCTCCCAGTCCAGGCTCGCGCGCGCCGTCCGCCGCCGCCTCGTGCCCGCCGTGGCCCCGGTGGCCGTGCGGATCGTACCCAGACTCGTCGGCACCGACCGCCTGTATGGGTACTTGTCTCAGACCCGCATCCGCTACCCGGTCGCCAGGCGATCCTCGAAATGGACGGGACGTCGGCTGCCGTGGACGGGAACCAACTTCGATGCGCTGCGCGGACTGGACTGGCAGGTGCACGGCTATGGAGCTGAGCCCGCTGCGATCGCCGAACACGCTGCCCGGCTCGGAGCACAAGCGAAGAACTTCGCTCCCGACCCGCACCGACGGCTGCGCCGCGACCGTGCCTACGTGGTACGACCGGACGGTTTCCTGATCGATGAGATAGCAGTTGGACCGTGAGTTCGAGGCGTTTGGCAAATCAGACGCCTGACCCGGTCAGTTCACGGCCTTCCTGACGAGTGCTTCCAGTTTCTTGGCGCCGGCTTCGGTCAGTTCGGTCAGCGCGTACGACGTCGGCCACATGCCGTCGTCCTCGTCGAGGTTCGCCTCGACGCTGAAACCGAATGTCGAGTAGCGCTCTTTGTCCACCTGTCCGCTGCGGAAGAAGCACACGGTCTTGCCTGCCTTCGCATAGGCGGGCTGGCCGTACCACAGTCTGGGTGCCAGGTCTGGAGCCGCAGCAGTCACGACCGCGTGCACTCGCTCTGCCAGGGCGCGGTCCGGCTGCTCCATCTTCGCGATCGCCGCGAGCACTGCGGCCTCATCGGCTGCGGCCTTCTTCGCGCTGCGTCCACTGCGAGCCTCGGCTTTGAGCTCTTTGCTCCGCGCCTTCATCGCAGCGCGTTCCTCGGCCGAGAATCCCCCCGCCGACGATTCGCTTCGACTCTCCTCGCTCGACTGCCGCCCGCCCATCGTTCTGCTCCTTGTGGTGTCTCCGCATTGGGATAGCGACCCCAGACTATCCGCGACGACAAGCCCGGGCTTCTCGATTCGCGATCGATGAAACCGTAGTAGTCCCGGAGACAAATCCCTGGTTGCGCAAGTTACTCAAGTACGATTCACTTTCATCGTGAGCTCCCAGGGGACTATCGCCGCCGCGCCTGACACCGACGAGACCGAGATCCCCGTGCCCGGGCCGGAACCCACGGGCAAGCGCCAGCGACCCAAGGCCTCGCTCGCAGTCCGCATCTGGCTCATCGTGCTCGCGTTGCTCGTCGTCGCGGCCCTCGGCGCTCTCGCATACGTGGTGCTCCAGCTCGTTGAAGCGCAGGAACTGATCGATGAGCAGCAGGAGGAGATCGCCGACCTGAACGAGATCGTGGACACGAAAGAACAGTTCGGTGCCGCGATGCAGCAGCTCATGGATACAGCGCGCGAATTCGAGGGCGCACCGATGGCCGACCTCGTCCCCTTCGACGACTACGAACGACTCGCTCAGCAGGCCTGGAGCAGTCGCCGGTCAGTTCGGATATCCGACATCCACATCGGCGAGGCCATCAGGCACACTCGCTCACTGCAAGACACGCTCGAGCGCGCCGCCCAACAGCGCAGCACCAACGCCACGCACACCCTGGCCGAGGACATCCTCGACTCGTACGGTGCCGGTTTCGTGACCCTCGCCTACGACGATGTCGACAAGCTTTGCGAGCAGGATGTGCTCGGCTGCGTGCTCGACACGGACCCCTATGTCGTCCACCTCGACCGGAACGACTTGCGCCACCCTTCTGTCGACAAGTGGGGCGAGCGACACATCACCCTCCACGAGTTCGCCCACGTGCTCCAATTCACGAACCCGGTGGCGACCGAGTCGGCGGGCAAGGCGTTCGGCGACGACTGGGAGTTCATGGCCGACTGCTACGCCTTGCACACGACCGGTGATTGGAGCCTCGACCGACGCGTCTGGATCAACTCGTACTCGTATTGGGACGTCCAGTACGGCTATGGACGCGTGTGCGACGCGGGGCAGCGAAAAGTGATCGACGATTGGCTCGACCGGATCGGTGTCGTGCATCGTCCGATCTCACAATAGGAAACGACATCTCCTAGGCCATCCCCCGCTCCGCTAGATCGAGGCTCGACACTGCGGCAACGCTCGAAGCCGCCACGGCCGATCACAGGACTCGAAATCACCCGGATTCTCCGGCCATGTCGATTTCATGCTCCCCCGTTCGACGTCATAGTAGAAGGACGCATCCGGCGCCCTTCCCGAACAAGGAGAACACCGTGAAGTACATGTTGATCATGCGCACGACCGACGAAGCCCTCAAAGCCTCGAGCGAACGCGATTTCAACGAGATCCTCAACGAGATGGGCGCGTACAACGAATCGCTCATCAAGGCGGGCGTGATGCTCGGCGGCGACGGCCTGACCGACGCGAAAGAAGGTTCGGTCGTGGATTTCTCCGCCGACCCGCCGATCGTCACCGATGGCCCGTACGGAGAAACCCACGAACTGTTCAACGGGTTCTGGATCATCCAGGCCTCGAGCCAGGAAGAGGCGATCGAGTGGGCCAAGCGCTGCCCGCTGGGTCCCGGCTCGAAGCTCGAGGTGCGCCGCATCCACGACGCCGACGACTTCAAGGACTACGCCGACAACGAGTATGTGAAGAAAGAAGCCGAGTGGCGCCGGCAGGCCGCCGCCGAGTGATCGGCGCAGCAGGGTCCGGCCGTGGCTGACATCCGGCGAGAGGTCGACGCCGTCTGGCGCATCGAGAGCGCGCAAATCGTTGCGACGCTCGCGAGGCTCACGGGCGACGTCGGCCTCGCCGAGGACCTGGCCCAAGAGGCGCTCATCGAGGCGCTCAAACGCTGGCCCGATTCGGGGGTGCCGCAGAAACCCGGTGCCTGGCTCACGGCGGTCGCCAAGCGCAAGGCGATCGACCATTGGCGCCGCCGTGATCGTCTCGACGAGCGCCATCGCATGCTCGCCCGCGACCTCGAGCAGACGCGCGAAGACGAATGGCAGCCGATCGAAGACGACGTGCTCAGGCTCGTGTTCATCGCATGCCACCCGGTGCTTTCGCGCGAATCGCAAATCGCACTGACCTTGCGCGTCGTCGGCGGTCTCACCACCCGCGAGATCGCGCGGATGCTGCTCGTACCGGTCGCGACCGTGCAGCAGCGCATCGTGCGGGCCAAGAAGACGCTCTCCGCGGCCCGGGTGCCGTTCGAGGCACCCGAACCGAACCAGTGGCGAGAGCGGCTCGGCGCGGCGCTCGCGGTCGTGTACCTCATCTTCACCGAGGGCTACGCGGCCACATCCGGCGATCGGTGGCTGCGCACGGAACTGGCGTACGAAGCCCTGCGCCTGGGCCGGGTGCTCGCGGGCCTGCTCCCCCGCGAACCCGAAGTGCACGGCCTCGTCGCGCTCATGGAGTTTCAGTCGTCGCGATTCGCGGCGCGCGTCACCGCAGACGGTGCGCCGATTCTGCTGGCCGACCAGGACCGCACCGCCTGGGACCGTAGCGCGATCATGCGGGGCACGAGCGCCCTGCAACGAGCCGACGCTCTCGGCCAGGGCCGCGGCAGTTACACCCTGCAGGCCGCGATCGCCGAACGCCACGCTGTGGCGTCGAGCGTCGAAGAAACCGATTGGGAGCAAATCGTGCTGTTGTACGAGGCCCTCGGCCGGATCTCGCCGAGCCCGGTCGTTGAGCTCAATCGAGCGGTCGCGGTTTCGTTGGCGACCGGGCCCGCCAACGCGCTGCGCATCGTCGACCGGGTCGCCGCAGAAGGCGCGCTTCGCGGCTCGCACCTGCTGCCGAGCGTTCGCGGCGAATTGCTCGCCCGGCTCGGGCGCACGGCAGAGGCGCGCGCGGACTTGCTCGCCGCTGCCGCGCTCACCGGGAACGAACGGGAGAGCGCGGTGCTGCGCGCGCGAGCAGCGGCGCTCTGATCGCTCGCACTCCGGCCACGCAAGTCGTGCCCTGACTGGACAGCCGCGCGTGTGCCATAAGGCCACACCTGGCCGAGGTCG
>CAYRUW010000133.1:0-5309 GCA_964427465.1 uncultured Diaminobutyricimonas sp. | reverse complement strand
TTGGTCGGACGGCACCGTTCCGGTCGAGGTCATGGTCTCAGCGGCGCGCGCACTCGGCCACGAATACATCGCGCTCACCGACCACTCGCCGAGCCTGACAATCGCGAACGGGCTCTCGACCGGGAGGTTACTGGAGCAACTCGAGCTCGTCGAGGCGATCAACCGGCATAACGACGGTTTCCGCCTGCTGAGCGGGATCGAGGTCGACATTCTCGAGGACGGTCGTCTCGATCAGTCCGACGACATGCTCGGCCGCCTGGATGTCGTCGTTTCAAGCGTTCACTCAAAACTCCGCGCCGACTCGCGCACTATGACCGAACGGATGCTCACCGCGATCGAGAACCCGCACACGAACGTGCTCGGCCACTGCACCGGACGGCTCGTCGAGGGACCGCGAGCGCCCAGGCCGCAATCGCAGTTCGACGCCGAGCGCGTGTTCGCCGCATGCGCCGCCAACGACGTAGCCGTCGAAATCAATGCACGACCGGAGCGGCAGGACCCGCCCGGCGATCTCATGCGATTGGCCCTGGATGCGGGCTGTCTGTTCGCCATCAGCACCGACTCGCACGCTCCCGGGCACCTCGGCTTCGCCGACTACGGCGCCGAGCGCGCGTCGATCAACGGCGTTCCCGCCGAGCGCATCGTCACCACTTGGCCGCTGGATCGCCTGCTCGAGTGGAGTCGTGCGCGGCGATAAGCCCGCCCGGCGGCTCGAAGCGGATCGGTTCAGGCGGCGCCGGCGAAGTCGGCGCGCGCGACCACACTGCCGGTCTCGTCTTCGACGAGCCATGCTCCGCAGCGGCATGAGACGGCTATCGCCCCGGGGCCGAACTCGTAAGACACGTCGGCGACCGAGAGCAGGCCCGAATCGCCCAGGCCCAGGCCGCAGTTGTTGCTCTCGTGCGGATCGGTCATGTGTTCACCTCTCTCGAACCGTTCGAGAGACAGTGTGCGGGACACCTACGACATCCCGGGTAGGCACGCCGTGAGCGCGGCCCTCGTCCGAGTCAATTCACCGGCTGGGCGGGCAAGCGCCGCGCCGGGCCGACCGCTCGCTTGAACCACGCGGCATCCGTCATGCGTGCCAGCAGTGGGCCGGTGACGACAGTGATGAGCACGTACGCGGTCGCGAGCGGCGCGAGCTGGGGCTCGACCCCGGCGGTCACGGCGAGGCCGGCGATCACGATCGAGAACTCCCCGCGCGGGGTGAGCGCGAATCCGGCGCGCCATCGGCCGAGCACGCCGATGCCGGCACGCCTGGCCGCGAGCATGCCGCTCAGGGTCTTCGTCGCCATTGTGACGAGCGCCAGCAGTGCCGCCGGCAGCAGTACGGGCACGATCTGCGCCGGGTCTGTGGCAAGCCCGAAGAAGACGAAGAAGATCGCCGCGAACAGGTCGCGCAACGGGGTGAGCAGTTGGGCTGCAGTGTGCGCTACCGGCCCGGAAATCGCGATGCCGACCAGGAACGCGCCGACTGCGGCGGACACGTTGACCTGCTCGGCGAACCCGGCAACGAGCATGGTGAGCCCGAGCACGCCCAGCAGCAGCGCTTCGGCATCCTTCGACGACAGCAAGCGCGAGACGATGCGGCCATGCCGCAACGCCAGGTAGAGGATCGCGACGACCGCTGCGACCGCGGATGCGAGCAACAGCTCGCCTTCGAGCAGCGTCGCGCCGATCACGAGCGTTGCGAGCGCCGGCAGGTAGAACGCCATCGCGAGGTCTTCCAGCACCAGGATGGAGAGCACCGTGGGCGTCTCCCGGTTGGTGAGGCGTCCCAGGTCGCGCAGTATCTTCGCGATCACCCCGGAGGACGAAACCCACGTGATGCCGGCCAGGGCGAAGGCTGCGACGGGCCCCCAGCCGAGCACTATTGCGAACGCGGCACCGGGAAGCGCATTGAACAGCCCGTCCCAGAGGCCGGCGAGCTTGGATTGCCTTAGGTTGCCGACGAGTTCGGCGGCGTTGTACTCCAGGCCCAGCATTGTCAGCAGCAGGATCACCCCGATCTGCGAGCCGACTTCGAAGAACTCTTCGCCGGCTGTGAGCGGCAGCAACCCGCCGTGCCCGAACGCGAGCCCGGCCAGCAGATATAGCGGGATGGGCGAAATACCCACTCGACCTGCAATGCGGCTGAGCAGGCTCAACCCGAGCAGCAGCGCGCCCACCTCGATCAGTAGCTGGGTGGTCGCGTGCATCGGCAGGCTACGCAGTCCCGGTCGCGATCAGGCGCGTGAGCGAGTCCAGTCCTTGCCTCGTGCCGACGGCGACGAGCTTGTCGTCGGCGTCGATCCGATCGGCCGGGGTGGGCGAGGCGATCACCTGGCCGCCGCGCAGGATGGCGACTATCGACACTCCCGTGCGCGTGCGCGCCCTGGTGTCGCCCAGCGGCCTGCCCGCGTACCCGGAATCCACGGGTACCGAGATCTGCTCTGTGTACAACCCGGATGCCTGTTCCGGGAGGCCGACGAGCTCGCCCAGCATGACGGATGCGCCGAGCACGTTCGCGAGCGCGGTCGCTTCGTCTTCGCTGAGCCCGACCGAGTCGGTCGCAGCATCGGCATCCTCAGCCGAAAACAGGGCAAGAGTTCGCTGGCCGCTCCGCTCGGTCACCACGGCGACGCGGCGGCCGTTGCCCAGCACGACATCGTGTCGCAAACCGATGCCCGGCAACTCGACCTTCTCGATTCGTGCACTCACCGTGCAAATTTAGCAGCCGGCGACCAGCCATTGACCAGCTCCGGCTCGCAGGGTGAGCGCTGAACGAGAATGACATCGCCCGCGCACGCGGCTAGGGTGCGACTGTGACCGATGCGCCGCGCAGCGCTGAGCAGAAACGGGTGCTCGCAATCGCCGTGCTCGCATCGTTCGTGTCGTTCCTCGACGGCACGCTCGTGAACGTCGCCTTGCCTGCTATCCGCTACGAGTTGGGCGGCGGGCTCACAGTGCAGCAGTGGACCGTGGACGCGTACCTGATCACGCTCGGTGCACTGATCCTCGTCGCGGGTTCGCTCTCTGACGTGTATGGCAGGTTGCGGATAATGCGCATCGGGCTGATCGGGTTCGGGGTGACCTCGGTCATGGTCGCACTGTCGCCGTCGCCGGAATTCCTCGTGCTCTCTCGGGCCCTGCAGGGCATCGCGGGCGCTCTGCTCGTGCCCAGCTCGCTCGCCCTGATCACCTCCAACTACCGCGGCGCCGCGCAAGCGAAAGCGATCGGCTCGTGGACGGCGTGGACGAGTATCGCGATCCTCGCCGGACCGCTGATCGGCGGGTTCTTCGTCGACTACCTGTCGTGGCGGCTGGCCTTCTTGATCAACGTGGTTCCGATCGGGGTCACGCTCGTGCTGATCGCACGGCTCACCCAGCGCGACGTACGGCTGCCGGGGGAGAAGATCGACTTCCCGGGTGCGATCCTGGCCACGCTCGGCCTGGCCGGAACGGTGTTCGCGCTCATCGAGCAGCAGAACCTCGGCTGGTCGCATCCGGCGATCTGGTCGGCGCTGGCCGCCGGGCTCGCGCTTTTCGCCGCATTCCTGTGGCGGCAAGCGGTAGCCGCGCAGCCGATGATGCCGCTCGAGCTGTTCCGCATCCGCAATTTCGGCTGGGGCAACCTCGCGACCTGGCTCATCTACGGCGCGCTCGCGCTCTCCGGTTTCGTGATCGTGGTGTTCCTGCAGCAACGAGCCGGTTTCGGCGCTCTTCTTGCTGGACTCACGATGATCCCGCCGACCGTGCTCATGATTCTGCTCTCGTCGTTCTTCGGCAAGCTGAGCGGCAAGTACGGGCCGCGCCTGTTCATGACCGTGGGTCCGATCGTCGCCGGGATCGGGCACGTGCTGCTGCTGGGTCTGGACGAGTCGGTGAATTTCTTCACCCAATTGCTGCCGGGCATCGTCGTTTTCGGCTTGGGGCTCGCGATCACGGTTGCGCCGCTCACCTCTGCGATTCTGGGTTCGATCGATCCTCGCCGCTCGGGGATCGCCTCGGCGGTCAACAACGCAGTTGCCCGCGTGGCCGGACTCGTGGCGATCGCGATGCTCGGAGTCATCGTCGGGGACGCGCTCGATGTCGATGGATTGCGTCGGGCGTTGATCGTGATCGCGGGGTTGTTCGTCGCCGGTGGCATCGTCTCGTTCGCCGGCATCCGCAAGCCGCCCGGTTCAGACGAGGATTCGGCTGCCGCCGGCCACGAGCAGGCCGACGTCGAGCAGCGCCGCGAGCATGATCAGCCGGAACAACGTCCGCGACGGCGGCCGGACGAAGCTCAGCCATAGTCCGGTGACCACGACTGCCGCGGTGAGAATGCCGATCGCGGCAGCTCCGGCGCTTGTCGTGTCGCCGCCGAGCAGGATGAGCGTCCCGGCTGCCGCGAGGGCCAGCCAGATCGCGATCGCCGATGTTCGCGCTCCGAGCCGGTGCGGCAGGCCCCGCACGCCGGTGCGGGCGTCGTCGTGCAGGTCTGGCAGCACGTTGGCGAAGTGCGCGGCGATTCCGAGCAGGGCGCCCGCCGCTGCCGCCCACCATGTAGGCAATCGCGGTTCGGCGCCGGCGAGCGTGACGATCGCGGGCAATGCCGCGAAGCCCACGGCGTACGGCAAGGCCGAGAACGGCGTTCGCTTGAGTCCGAAATTGTAGGCGTGACCGGATGCGAGCAGCACCAGTTGCGCGGCTGCCGCCCAGCCGAGCGGTATCGTCGCGGCGATCGCGACTCCGGCGCTGACGATCGCGACATCTCGAACCATCGATGGTGGGATCTCGCCGCGCGCGACGGGCTTGTCCCGTCTGCCCACTTGGCGGTCGCGCCGGGCGTCGAGCCAGTCGTTGACCAGGCCGATCGATATCTGGTTGGCGGCGATCGCGATGGCGACGAGAACCGTTCGGTAGGGTTCGAGGCCGATGCCGATTGCGAGGGCGATCCCGATCGCGGTGACGGTGAGGCTCGGTCCCGGATGCGTGGAGAGCACGAGCATCCGGAGTCTGCGCAGCACGTGGCCCATCGTAGTCGAGACCTTCTCGGCGATGCCGGAGTTGCGCGCGAGCCGGGTTACGGTTTGCTTGAGATGTCTGCAGCACCTGACGATCGCGTCCTTGCCGAACTGCTTCCCGGCCGCTGGCGCTTCCTGGCCAGCAACTATCCGTCGTGGTTCCTGGAGGAGCGAGTGGACCCGGTGGTCGAATACCGGGTGGACACGATGAACCCGCTTGTGATCGCGGACGAGATCCGGTTCCACAACGAGGCCGGAGAGGCCATCGAGCGGACTGGCACGAACGCTTGGACCGGCGCCGGGTTCGTCAGGCGCGGCGCG
>CAYRUW010000132.1:0-5348 GCA_964427465.1 uncultured Diaminobutyricimonas sp. | reverse complement strand
CGAGCCTGGAATGACACCAGCGACGAGCAGTTCGAGCAATCCGTCGCTATCAACCTCGTCTCTGTCTTCCACGCGGTGACGGAGGCTCTTCCGCTCATGCTCAAGGGCGGCGGCGGGCGAGTCGTGAATATCGCTTCGATGGCCGGCGAACAGGGCGCCGTGCGACCGTGCGCAGCGTACGCAGCGGCAAAGGCGGGTGTCATCGGCCTCTCGAAGTCCCTCGCCAGGGAGGTCGCGCACCAGAAGATCACCGTGAACGTAGTATCGCCCGGTCCGATCGCGACTCCCATGCTGCTGAACGGGAACGCGCGGGACCGCGAGAGCTTGAATCAGGCCCTTCCGATCGGCCGGCTGGTCCAACCCGAAGAAGTCGCAGCAGCGGTTGCGTTTCTCGTTGGCCCTTCGGCCGGCGCTGTCACTGGTGAAGTCCTTCGAGTGAATGGAGGGGCGCTTATCTAGCACGATCAAATCCACCATTCAACCCAATCAATGGAAACCCAGATCCCAAGGGAGTGATCACATTGCGTAAAACGCGGATCAGAATGCGGCGCACGGCAATAGCCTTGTCCGCCGCTGCAGCACTGCTTCTTTCGGCATGCGCCACCAACAGCGAGAGCGGCGGCGAGCAAAACGGCGAGAACCCGGAAGTGACGTTGCGCTTCGGCCACGTGCTCTCGGAGACCCACCCGTGGCACACGTGCGGAGCGGTGGAATTCGAGTCGACCCTCGAGGCGGCGGATGTCGGCATCTCGGTCGAGATATTCCCCGCAGCAACCACGCACAACAACACGATCGAACAACTGGACGCCATCGAGAGCGGCAACCTCGACATGACATATGCATCGCCGGCCCAGCTCGGCACGCGTCTGGAGAAGCTCTCGGTGTTCGACGCTGCATTCCTGTTCGAGAACTGGGAGCACGTGCAGCGGGCCCTGGACACGGAATCGGCCCAGGCGTTGTGGGACGAACTGGCCGAGGCCTCCGGACTTCGTGTGCTCGACATCGGGTACTACGGAACCAGGCACGTCACGGCGAACGTTCCCGTATCCACGCCCGAGGACCTCGAGGGCCTGAAGATGCGAGTCATCGATGCCCCGCTCTGGATCGACAACGGTCTGGCGCTCGGAGCGGTCCCCACGCCGCTGGCATTCGGTGAACTGTATCTCGCGCTGCAGCAGGGCGTCGTCGATGCGCAGGAGAACCCTCTGCCCGTCATCAAGGCCCAGGGCTTCGACGAGGTCCAGGACTATGTGAGTCTGACCGGGCACAACGTCGCCTTCCTCGGCATCGTCTTCTCCGAAAAGGTGCTCGAGTCATTGACGGAGGAGCAGTTCGCAGCTGTCGAAGAGGCGACTGCCGTCTTGGCCGACGGGGTGACCAAGTGCACGATCGAGCAGGAGGAAGAACTGCTCGACGAGTGGCGGGCACCCGACAGCAACATTCAGATCCACGACGACGTCGACTTCGAGGCGTTCAGCGAGAACGCTCTCGACGTGCTGTTCCCCAAGTATGAGGACGTCTGGGGCGACCTCTACCGCGAGTTCAAGGACAGCTAGTGGCATCACGCCGTGACGGATCGGTGGGGCGCGGCACATCCGCGCTCCACCGACTCGTCGGGTTCTCGAAATCGGTGGCTTCGCTGGAAGACATCGTGGCGTGCGCACTTCTGGTACTTGTCACGGTTCTACTGCTGGCGCAGGTCGTATCCAGATTTGTGGCAGCCATTCCGATCTATTGGTCCGAAGAGATCGCAAGACTCGGGCTCGTCTGGGTGTCGCTCATCGGGGCCGGCTATGTCACGGCGAAGGGCACGCACCTGGTGATCGTCACGATCGCCGAATTGTTTCCGCGCTGGATGCAATCCGTCCTCAAATACTCAGCCGAAGCGATCGTCGTGGCATCGTCGGTGGTCATGGCCGGGGCGTGCCTCGACCTCACCTTCTCGTTCTCAGACATCACCCTCACGGCAAGCGGTCTACCCAGGAGTCTTCTCTTCGTCGGCGGCGTACTAGGTTTCACGCTCATCGCGTTCCACTCAGTCATCAACATCGTCGAACTCGCGACGTCAGGTTCAGGCTCAGCCAAGGAGGCCGGCGAATGACAGCTCTACTCGTCACCCTCGTCGCAGTGGCGCTCATCCTCTTGCGTGTGCCGGTTGCGTTCGCGCTGCTCGCACCGTCGCTGGCCTACATATTCTTCGCCTCACCGTTCGAGCTCACCGCGGCGGCCGAACGTGCGATAGCCAGCCTCAACACTTTTCCGCTGCTGGCGATTCCGCTTTTCATCTTCGCCGGCAACCTCGCGAACGTCACCGGCATGGGCGAGCAGTTGTTCGACTTCGCGCAACGGCTTGTAGGACGGGTGCGCGGCGGTCTGGCCTATGTGCACGTGCTGAGCAGCTTGGGGTTCTCGTGGATGAGCGGAAACGCCGTATCCGATGTCGCTGTCATCGGTTCCGTGCAAGTGCCCCAGATGCAGAAGCGCGGCTACTCGAACTCCTATGTCGGAGGAATCACGGCTGCCTCGTCGCTCGTCACGCCGCTCATGCCACCGAGCGTTCCGGCGATCATCTTCGGTGTCGCATCCGGGGTTTCGATCGGCGCATTGTTTCTCGCCTCGGTCGTACCGGCACTGGTCGTCGTCGTTCTGCTGTTGATCTCGGTTTGGATTTATGCGCGCAAACGAGACGACCTGCGCATGCTGACGAAACCGGAGGGATCGTTCGGCAAGGCGTTCCTGCGCATCCTGCCGCTGTTGTTCGCGCCGGTGATCGTTCTCGGGGGGATTCTTGGCGGCATCTTCACTCCCACCGAAGCTGCCGGCGTTCTGGTCGCCTACACAGTGATCGTGTCGTTGGTCTTCACGAGAAGCCTCAGCTGGGCCAACTTCGTCTCCGCGGTACGGACTTCGTTCGACACGACGGCGTCGGTTCTGCTCGTCGTTGCAAGCGCTTCGGTCTTCGGCTGGGTGCTGACCGTCGAGCGTGTTCCGCAGCACTTGGGCGCTTGGGTGGTCGGCGCGACCGACAGTCCGCAACTGTTCCTCATCCTGGCGATCGTGTTCCTGCTCATCGTTGGGATGCTCATGGATCCGGTTTCGGCGATTCTCGTGACCACGCCCGTACTGTTCCCGATCGCGCTCAGCCTCGGCGTGGATCCCGTGCACTTCGGCGTACTGCTCGTGTTCTGCCTCATGATCGGGCTGTTCACCCCGCCCGTCGGGATCGTGCTGTTCGTGCTCGAGTCCGTATCGACGTTGAAGATGCCGGAGATCCTCAAGGGCGTGACCCCGTACGTCGTCTTGTACATCGGCGTCGCTCTCCTGATCGCGTTCGTGCCGCAGCTGACTACCGCACTCGGATATCTCGTTGCCCAGTAGTTCTGCTTCGTCCGGCCGAAGGGAGAGTTCAATGCCCTCGTTCAGTCTGCAAGACCGAGTCGCAATCGTCACCGGAGCGAGCAGTGGTTTGGGTGCGGCGATCGCGGATGGCCTTCACGAGCAAGGAGCCTTGGTTTACGGATTCGTGCGCAACGTCGAAGCGTGCGAGGGGATGGCCTGGGCTCAGTCGTCGCATCGAATCAGGGAATGCGATGTGACCAATCGGGAAAGCATCGCCGAGGCCGTGGAGTTCGTAGTGTCGCGGCATTCCCGCATCGACATCCTCGTGAACTCTGCGGGTCGAGGCGGTCGCCACGAGGCACTCAGCTATCCGGAAGAGCTGTGGCGAAGCGTCATGGACGTGAACCTAACGGGGTCGTTCGCGATGTGTCAGGCAGTGGCCAAACACATGCCAGCCGGCGGATCGATCGTGAACGTCGCATCGGTCGGCGGAATGGCCGGGTACGCCGGCAGTGTGGGCTACCAGGCGAGCAAAGGCGGGGTTGTGCAGATGACGCGCTCCCTCGCGATCGAATGGGCGCCGCTGAACATCCGGGTCAACGCCGTCGCGCCTGCGCAATTCGCGACCAAGATGGTGCTCGAGCAGTGGGAGCGTGAGCCGGAACTCGCAGACTTCTTCCGGTCGCGCACTCCGCTCAAGGGGATCGGTGCCATCGAAGACATCGTGGGGCCCGTTGTGTTTCTAGCTTCGAGTGCCGCGTCGATGGTCACCGGGCACGTGCTCTCCGTCGACGGGGGCTACCTCGCCCAGTAGCTGAGGCGCAACTCCTGGGGCGCCCCTCTCGATCGCGCTCTAGCCGCGTGTCGCTTCCTCGAGAAGCTCCAGCACATGGCGGAACGGTTTGCCGGTGGCGCGGGTCATGCCGATTTCGCAGGTGCGGTTGAGGGAGGCGTAGGCCTGGTATTCGCGTGAGTTGATGGCGGCGGTTTCGGCTGCGGTGGCGGAGGCGGTGAGTTCTGGGTGCAGCATGCCGCGGTCGCCGGCGAAGCCGCAGCATCCCCAGTCGTCGGGCACTTCGGCCAGTTCGGCGATGGCGGTGCCGATCTGCAGGAGCGAATCGTTCACGCCCAGCCGCGTTGATGAGCAGGTGGGGTGGATTACGAGGCTTGACAGTTGCGAGGTGATTTCGAGTTTGGGCAGCACGTGCCGGGCGGTGAAGTCGACCGCGTCGAGCAGCCGCAATTGCGGGTGCGTTTCGAGCATGGTGACGAGTCCTTCGGTGCACGAGGCCGCGTCGCACACTACGGGGATGCGTCCGTTTTCGCTCGCCGCCAGTAGCGCTTCGGTGACGCGCTGGGACATGGACTGGTAGCCGTTGAGGTGACCTTTCGACTTCCAGGGTGTGCCGCAGCACATGCTTGCGATGCCCTCGGGGATCCGCACGTCGATTCCGGCACGTTCGCACAGGGTCAGGAAGGCATCCTTGACTCCCGTGCCACCCCCGGCGGCGCCGAACATGGTGCCGATGCACGCGGGGAAGTAGACGATCTCGGCCGAAGGCCCGGTGTCCAGCGAGGCCGCAGGCGCCGATCCGGCTTCGGATATGCCCGCGGCCGAGTCGATCTTGGCACCGTCCGACGGGCCCGGTGCCGGCGGGGCTGCGGATGCCGGTCCGGTTTCGGCTGCAGGCGTGGCCGCGTCTGTGGCCGAGGCGGCCGGGGCCCATGTGCGCTTGCCGTCGTCTTCTCTGCGTAGCGAGCCGCCGCCCGGCAGGTCTTTCTGCCAAAGCGGCACGTTGTCCGCGCCGAGCACGGCTCGGCCCGCCTTGGTCGCCGTCGTAATCAGCGGCGCGGGCAGTTTCTGCGCCACCGTGAGTGCTGCTCCGCCGGTCTTGGTCACCGGGCCCCACATTCTGGCCGTCGCGTTCCAGCCGGCGCGCATGACGCCTCCCGGCCGCTCCGCGCGAAGCCGTTTGACCAGCAGGCCGGTGTCGATCTGCACGGGGCAT
>CAYRUW010000131.1:0-5361 GCA_964427465.1 uncultured Diaminobutyricimonas sp. | reverse complement strand
CTCGCGGAACAGCACGGCCGGGTCCGCGTGCTGCACCGGAACCGAAAGCAAGGACTGGGGCCGGCATATCTTGCTGGATTCCGGCTCGGCATCGCGGCCGGGCACGAATACATCGTCGCGATCGACTCGGACGGTTCGCACGATCCCGCCGAGATCCCGGTCATGCTAGAACTTGCCGCGAGTCACGGGGCCGACCTGGTGCTCGGTTCCCGTTGGATTCCCGGCGGATCGGTCGTCGACTGGGCCTGGCCGCGGCGGGTGATCTCAAGGGCCGGCAACGCGTACGCGAGACGAGTGCTGCGGTCCCACGCGCACGACCTGACGAGCGGTTTCCGCGTCTACCGCGCGGACACGCTGGCCGGAATCCACCTGGAAGCCGTCTCATCACACGGCTACGGCTTTCAGGTCGAACTGGCCTGGCTCGTCGAACGAAGCGGCGGCAAGCTGGTCGAGCATCCGATCACCTTCGTCGAACGTGCTCGAGGACGCTCGAAGATGCACTTGGGAATCGTTCTCGAGGCACTCGCCCGCGTGACGAAATGGGGCCTGCTCGGCCGCCGGTGACCGGCAGAGAGTGAACGGCGCTCACCCGCGGGTGCGACGCCCGGACAATTGCGCGACCGTGAGCACGAACGCCCCGGCCGCAAGCAGGCCAAGCGCGATCCACGCGAACGAAACGCCATCCCAGCCGGTCGCGGGCAGTCCGGCTAGGGAAGGCTCCTCGGCTTGGGCCTGGTGCAGCCGCCACAGAACGATGTTGAATTCTTCGTCGGGTGCCACCAGGTACAGGTCGCCGCCGTAAACCGCGAAACGCTCGGGGTAGTACGGCGGCCCGGAGAACGTGGTGAAATCGGAACCGTCGTACGAGACCAAGACCCCGTCCCCGTCGCTGTCGTACAGGTACAGCAGGCCTTCATGCACGAATAGGCCGTCCGACTCGCCCGAGAAGGGGATGAGGTCGGTGAAGGTGGTGCCATCGAAGCGCACCAGGACCTCGTCGGAACCGGCGTTCGCCGAGAAATACAACTCACCGTCGTAGATCACGAAGCCGTCCGGATCGGTATAGGTGCCGAGCCTCGACACCGAAGTGCCGTCGTATACGTGCAAACCCTCTTCGATCGGACTGAATTGCGCGTTGAAGTAGATGGCGCCGTCGAACCCGATGAAATCGTCCGGATCGTCGTAAGGGACCCCGGTGAGTTCCGTCAGCGTAGTGCCGGTAAGAACATAGAGAGTCTCGTCACCCGAGCCGTTCGTGGCCGCCAGGTACAGCACACCGTCAATGAACGTCAGCTCCTGGGGGTCCTCGTACGAGCCTCCGATCTCGATCACGGTGGTCCCGTCGTAACCGAACAGTTTGTAATCCCCGCTTGCATTCGCGGCAACGAAATACAAGTTGGAGCCGTTGACCTCGATCTGCTCGACATCAGAGTAGGCTGCTCCGCCAGTCACTTCGGTGACCACCGATCCGTCGTACTCGAGGAACACCCGGTCGGTTGCGTCCGTCGCCCCGAAGTACAAAGACCCGCCGAAGACGGTCGGGTCGTAGAATTGCTCGTATCCCGAAGCCGCGGTGACTTCACTCACCGTGGTGCCGTCGTAGTTCATGAGACGGTGGTCGGTACCGTCGTACGCGACGAAGTACAAGCGGCCGTCGTACACCACCGGGTCGCTGAGATCATCGATGCTGTCATCGGTGATCTCCGTCACGGCGTCGCCGTCGTAGCGCAGAAGCGCGTCACGAGAGTCCACTTCGGCCAAGAAGTAGAGGTCGCCCAGGAACAGCACGGGGACGTAGGGGAATTCATAGGTCCCCGGTACTTCCACGAGCTGGGATTCGGCCGCGGTCGCGGGCGACACGGGAACGATCGCGAGCCCGAGCGCCACGCCGGCGGCGACGAGACCATGGCCCACTCGCTTGCGGGTCTTGCGGGTTGCTGGAGAGGCGTTCACGTTCAGTTCCCCCCTGCAGTCGCGAGCCCGTGTCTCACGTGCTCGTGCGGTTGTTCGCTCATGATTCAGGCACTGCTGTTGTGACGGAGCCTCGAAAAGCTCGCTCCAAGGTAGCAGTCCGTCGAATCGTGCATCAACGCCATGCCGCGACGTTCCCTTCCCTGTGAGCGCTGCGATCGTACATTTCACCGACCATGCGTGGCATGCTGGGCACGTGGCCCGGCTTGAGACCATGCGCAGTTCCGGGCGAGCGGTGAACGGCAGAGCCAACTCGGGGTTCGGCCCGGGCGTAGTGCCCGCGCTGCTCGTAGCGGCCTCCGCGATCTTCCTCTACGCGCTCGAACAGCCGTGGATCGGGTATGGGATGCTCGTCGCGGGCCTCGCCCTGGCCGCACTTCTCGACCGGCCTCTGGCCAAAGACCTGTTGCTCATCGGCCTGGGGCTCGCGATCATCAGCACGATTTCACTCGAGGCCGACATCAGCTACTCGAACATGCTGCGCATGGGCACGGTGCTCGCGCTCGCGGTGCTCGTGCCGTACTTCGGCTCACGGTTCTGGTTTCGCGAGCACGCCGTGCGATTCCCCATGCGCACCGGACACCGCTGGTCGCGCATGCAATTGCTCTACCTCGTGCTAATCGTGCTACTGGGCTACGCGATCCTGCCGTTCTATTTCATCGGCAGCGGCGTGTACGAGAACTGGCCAGCGGTCTCGGCGCCGGACGAGCTGGCTCGGCTTTTCGTCGGCGTGAACGCCGTCGGTATCTGGGACGAACTGTTCTTCGTGTGCACTTGCTTCGCGCTGCTACGACGGCACTTCCCCGACTGGCTTGCGAATGCGCTCCAGGCGATCGTCTTCGTCTCGTTCCTGTGGGAACTCGGCTATCAATCGTGGGGGCCGCTGCTGACGATCCCGTTCGCGCTCATCCAGGGCTACACGTTCAAGATCACCAAGTCGCTCACCTATGTGGTGACCGTGCACTTGCTTTTCGACCTGGTCGTGTTCCTGGTGCTCGTGCACGCGCACAACCCGGCCTGGCTGCCGATCTTCGTCTACTGAACGCTGGCTGAACTCAAGCGCTCTTCTGCTGGCCGCGCCGAGCGCGCAAGTACTCCAGCCGCTCCTGCAGCAGTTCTTCGAGTTCGGCCCGCGTGCGGCGCTCGAGCAGCATGTCCCAGTGCGTGCGCGGAGCCTTGCCCTCGACGTCTTCCGACTCGACAAGGCTGCCGTCGTCGGCGACGAGCCGGCCTTCCTGCCCGGTCTTCGGCGACTCCCAGACCTCGGGGATCTCGGCGTCGGCCGCGAACACGACCTCGAACGTGGACCCGTCGGCGGTGCGATAGACGCTCTTCTTGCGTGGCGAAAACTCCACGCCCTCCTCGCTCTGCAGGCTCTGCGCTCCGAGCCTCATCCCGCGCAAACTGCGGTCCGCCATCCTGGCCTCCTTCTCGACGTGGACACCAGTACTAAACCGTCAGGCTGTGCAAAAACTGCCCGCATCGCGGCATTGTCAGCCAGTTCTCAGGGAGAGCGCCATCCGGAACGCGCCGAAAGCACCTCGATCGCGAGGTCCGCTCGGTCGGTCACGATGCCGTCGACACCCCAGTCCAGCAGCCGGTGCATGGTGTCCGGATCGTTGACGGTCCAAACGTGCACCTCGACTCCCGCCGCGTGGAAGGCACGCACGGATGCGGGGGAGACGATCCTGATTCCGCGGAACCGTTCCGGCACCTGCACGGCGTCGACTGCGGCGAGGATGCGCCGGGTCGCGCCGGCCAGGCGCGCTCGCATGGCCGCGAACGCTTTGAACACGAGCCGAGATGACGCCGAAGTCGCCACACCCGGCAGAGCACCTACCGCCTGACTGCGGCGCTGCTCATCGAACGAGCCGACGAGCACTCGGTCGAGGGCTCCGGTCTCGCGCACGACGCGTACCGTCGGCTCGATCGCGCCGGCGATCTTCACGTCGATGTTGAACCGGACGTCGGGGAACGCCTCGAGCGCTTGCTGCAGCGTGCAGAACCCCTGGTCGTGTCCGAGGTCCACTGCGGCGAGTTCGGCAGTGGTGAGCTCGGCCACCGAGCGGGAACTGCCGGCCAGCCGACGCAGATCGGGGTCGTGACTGAGCACCGCAACACCGTCGCGGGAGACGTGCACGTCGGTCTCGAGGTAGTGCGCCCCAGCATCGAGCGCTTCCCGGAACGCGAGCAAAGTGTTCTCGGGCGCAGCCAGCGCGAGCCCGCGATGTGCGAAAACTCGGGGTAGGGCGGGCGCGAAATAGGGCCCGCGCTGCCTATTTCGCGCCGGCGTCGCCACGATTAGCGAGGAATCCCTCGCCGATGCCCTTGACCGCCTCGGTCAATTCGCTCGGGATGATCCAGAGCTTGTTCGACTCGCCGTCGGCCAGTTTGGGGAGCGTCTGCAAGTACTGGTAGGCGAGCAGTTTGGCGTCGGGGTTGCCCTGGTGGATGGCACCGAACACGGTGGTGATCGCCTCGGCTTCGCCCTGGGCGCGGAGCACGGCTGCCTTCGCGTCGCCTTCCGCACGCAGGATCTCGGCCTGCCGCGCGCCTTCCGCCTCGAGGATCGCGGATTGCTTCGTGCCCTCAGCCGTCAGGATCGCGGCGCGCCGGTCGCGTTCGGCCCGCATTTGCTTCTCCATCGAGTCCTGGATCGAGACCGGGGGATCGATCGCCTTGAGCTCCACCCGGCTTACCCGGATGCCCCACTTGCCGGTCGCCTCGTCGAGCACGATCCGCAATTGGCCGTTTATGTTGTCGCGGCTCGTGAGCGCCTCTTCGAGGTTCAGACCGCCGACGACGTTTCGCAAAGTGGTCGTGGTGAGCTGTTCGACCGCGCCCAGATAGTTGGCTATCTCGTAGGTGGCGGCGCGCGCATCCGTCACCTGGAAGTAGACGACCGTGTCAATCGACACCACGAGGTTGTCTTCGGTGATCACCGGTTGCGGTGGGAACGAGACCACTTGTTCGCGCATGTCGACGAGCGGTCGCACGCGATCGATGAACGGCACGAGAATGTTCAGCCCCGGAGTGAGCGTCTTGTGATAGCGGCCGAGCCGCTCGACCACGCCCGCGAACGCCTGGGGGATGATCCGGATCGCGCGTGCGAGCACGACGAGCACGAAGATCGCTAGTACGACCAGCAGTGCGATCACGAATAGCTGGCCGATGAAGGGTTCCAGACCGAGCATTGCTACTGACTCCTCTCTGCGGGCACCACTACTGCCGTGGAGCCCATGATGGCGGTCACGACTACTCGTTCGCCTTCGCCGACCTCGCGCTGCTCGGTCAGTTCGGACAGTCGCGAGGTCCAGGTCTCGCCATCGGCGAGCTTGACCAGGCCGCCGGTCTCGCCGATCGTCTGTACTACGCGCCCGTTCATTCCCA
>CAYRUW010000130.1:0-5479 GCA_964427465.1 uncultured Diaminobutyricimonas sp. | reverse complement strand
GGCTGCCGATTCGGTGCAGATCCTCGAGGTGCGGGTCGGTTTGCTCAACTTCCCGATCTGGCCCGCGCGGATCATCGTCGTGGTCGGCTTCGTGCTGCTCCTGCTCGAGTCGATCTCGCGGCTATATGAGAATCTGGCAGCTTTGCGCAAACCGGAGGAGTACCAGGAGCCGACGGTCACAGTGGAGGGGTATCAGTGATGCTCGACACCAACACGATCTTCCTCATCGTGATCGGGGTGTTCCTGGTCATGCTCGTCATCGAAGTGCCCATCGGGCACGCGCTCGGACTGTCCGGACTTCTCGGAATCACCCTCACCCGGAGCTACGAGGTGGGCCTGGCGACCCTCGGCAACGCCGCCTTCAACTCGGTCGCCAGTTACGGACTATCCATCGTGCCCATGTACGTGCTGGTCGGGATGTTCGCATTGCGCGGCCGGATCGCCGAACACGTCTTCACGGTCGCCGATCGGCTGATCGGCCGAGTTCGCGGTGGCCTCGGCATGGCCACAGTCGCCGCGTGCGCCGGTTTCGCCGCCGTCACCGGATCGAGCGTCGCGACGGCGGCCACAGTGGGCCGGCTCGCGGTCGGCGAGATGCGGCAGCGCGGATACCCGGACTCGATCGCCGCGGGAATCGTCGCCGCCGCAGGCACGCTCGGCATCCTGATTCCGCCGAGCATCATCCTCGCGTTGTACGGAGTGATCACCGGCGAATCGATCGCGGCACTACTGACCGCAGGAATCCTGCCCGGCATCCTCTCCGCCGTGGTGTTCGGGATATACATCTTCATCCGCCATCCCGAGGCGAAGCGCCGTCAGGTCGAGGCCGAAGTGCTCGAGAATGTCTTGGCCGGCGGCGGAGCGGATCGGGCGCCGAGCGGCAAGAGCCTGCGCGCGAACGGTACGGGGGTGTTCACGCCCGCCGGAGCCACTCCGCCGGCACCGCGCGTGTCGTTGCGCGACCTGCCCTGGCGCGGGCCGGTAAAGATCCTGATCCTGTTCGCGCTCGTGATGGGCGGCGTCTACACCGGGTGGTTCACCGTCACCGAATCGGGTGCGCTCGGCGCCCTGTTCGCGGCGTTGATGATGGCGTGGGAGCTGCGCAAGGAACGGGGTCGTCAGATCTTGCGCAACTTCGCACTCGCCTTGCGCGAGACCGCGGCTACCACGAGCATGTCGTTCTTCCTGCTGATCGGGTCGACGGTGTTCACCTTCTACCTGGTCTCAGCCGGCATACCCACCGCGTTCGCACGATGGGTCGTTGCGCTGGAGGTTCCGCCGGCCATGGTCGTGATCATCCTGCTGCTTGCGATGATCCCGCTGGGCATGGCGCTGGACTCGCTCTCGATCCTGATCATCATCGTGCCCTTGGCGTATCCGGTGATCAGCGAACTGGGCTTCGACGGCGTATGGTTCGCGATCCTGTTCGTGAAGCTCATCGAGCTCGGCCAGATCACGCCGCCCGTCGGCATCAACGTGTTCATCGTCTCCGGGGTATCCGGAGTCAAAGCCGAGCGGGTGTTCCGCGGCATCCTGCCGTTCGCGATCCTCGACCTCGTGCTCGTCGCGATCTTGTTCGTGTTCCCCGATATTGCACTATTCCTGCCGCGGCTTCTGCTCGGCGGGTAGCCGGTGGGCCGGCTCTCCACAGCGAGTGCGGCCCCGAGACAAAGAGATAGAGAGGTATGACAATGAGGTTACACACCCGCTTTCGCAAGCGGTCATTGGCCCTACTGGCCGGTGCCGCCGCGATTGGGATGCTCGCGTCCGGATGTACGGCCGACAGTGGAGGCGAAGAAGGCGCGGATCCGATCCGGTTGACCTACGCCTCGTTCACCGCGGCCAGCAGCCCGCACGCTGAGGCATTCGTGTGGCTCGCAGAGGAGCTCGAGGCGCGCACCGACGGTCGCGTGACGATCGAGCCCTTCTTCTCCGGCGGTCTGTGCGGGGTCGCGGACATCGTGACCTGTCAGAAGGACGGCCGGGCGGATCTCGGGATCTGGCTGCCATGGCAGAACCCGCAAGAGTTCCCGCTCGCGAGCGTCGTCGGAGTCCTGTTCGTGACCCGTGACACGTGGGCGCACACGGAAGCGTTCAACACGCTGCTCGAGGAGAACGAGGCGCTGCGCGCCGAGTTCACGAGCCAGGGGCTGACCCCGCTGTATGCGGGACCGGTCGGCCCGGCGATCCTCGGTACCAACGAAGTGGTCGAGAACCTCGACTGGATCGATGGCAAGGCGATCCGCACGACGGGCTACTTCACCGATGCGATCGAGCTGGTCGGCGGCAACCCCGTGGCCATCCCGAACGCCGAGACGTACGAGTCCCTGCAGCGCGGGGTAATCGATGCGTTCTTCGCCACGACGCTCGACGGAGCGGCGATCGACAACTCGCTCTACGAGGTCACCAAGAACTGGCAGGACCTCGGCACGGGTGAGTACGCGAACGTCGTGACCACGATCAGCGAGCAGGCTCTGAACAAGCTCACCGACGAGGAGCAGGAGATCCTCTTCGAGCTCACCAGAGAGGTTCGCGAGAAGTGGTGGGATGAGTACTACTTCCCGGCCATGGACGTGGCGTGCCAGAACGCGATCGACGGTGGTCTCGAGACCATGACCGTGTGGGAAGAGGGACGTGCGGACGAGTTCCGCGAGGTCGCCGCCGAGCCGATCCGGCAGAAGTGGATGGACAACGCGAACTCCGCGGGTGCCGACGCCGAAGCCTTCTTCGACGACTACACGAGCATGATCGACCAGAAGGAGGCCGAGTCGCCGCTTGAGGCGACTGCGACCGAACGCTGCGCGGCCACGTTCGCACAGCTGTAGGTAGACAGCTGAATCGATGGGCGGGTGCAGTGCACGCTGCACCCGCCCATCTCGATCTGAGAGGTAACGATGAGCATAGTGGCGAGAGCGCCGGCGGTCAGCGAATCGGCCAACGTTTCTGTGGTCGGATACCACGACCTCGACGAGCGACCCGGCTTCAAACTCGCGCTGCAGTCCGTGGCCCACCGGTGGTATCTGTACGTCGCGCACATGTGGCATCCCGGCTGGTCGGTGATCGACGTGACCGATCCGGCCCAGCCCGAACTCGTCAAGTTCCTTGAGGGGCCCGCCAACACGTGGACCCTTCAGGTTCAAGTGGCGGATGGGCTCATGGTGGCCTCCCTGGAGCGGCCCGAGGAAGGCTGGGGGCACGATCTGAGCAAGCCTTCGAGCGAGGGCGTGCTGCTGTTCGATGTATCGGATCCGGTCGACCCGAAGCAGCTCGGGCACTTCGCCACAGGCGGCAGGGGCACGCATCGGAACCACTACAGCGGTGGGAAGTATGCGTATCTGGCGGCGAATCCGCCCGGGTATCACGGCAACATCCTCGTGGTTCTCGACGTCTCCGATCCCGAGAATCCGGTGGAGGCCTCTCGGTGGAGCCTGCCGGAGCAGGAGGTGAGCCGGAACCCGGAACCCGAGCACGTCTATTACCTGCACGGGCCCGCGTACGTGCTCGGCGACACGGCCTACTTGAGCTACGGGGCGGCAGGAATCGTGATCCTCGACGTCTCGGACGTGCTCCAGCCCCGGCTGCTGGGCAAGCTGGCCTTCCCGGGACTCGGCAGCGTGCTCGGCGTGCACTCCGTGGTGCCGGTGCCGGGTACTTCGACCGTCGTCGTCAACAGCGAGGCCCTCAAAGAGGGCGAGGTCGAGCCGTTCAACTACGCTTTCACGGTCGACGTCTCCGACCCGTCGGCGCCGTTCGTGCTCGGGGCATTGCCCGAGCCGCGCCCTGCGCCGCAGACCGGGCTGCGGAGCTACTTCGAGAAGGGTGGGCGGTTCGGGCCGCACAACCAGCATCACCCTCAGGGTGAACACCTGTACTCGAGTTCGCGCTATGTGCCGGTGACATACTTCAACGCCGGGTTGCGCATCTACGACATCGAGGATCCGCGAACGCCGTATGAGGTGGGCCACTTCGTTCCCGAGGATCCCGAGGTCCGTCGCGGAACCCTCCCGAAGCGTCTCGCCACCCAATTCGAGGACGTGCTGGTCGACGCCCGGGGCTTCGCATATTGCACTGACAAGAACCACGGGCTTTTCGTCTTGGAAAGCCCCCACCTGCGTGCCACTGGCGCGTAGGAGCCGAACCATAGGTAAAGGAGAACCACCATGGGTCTAGTGACTTTCGCAGACAGTCAAGACAACCTGATGACGCCGGAGCACTCTCAAGCTCGCGGGCCGGTCGTGCGGGGCGCCGCCACCGAGGCCGCGGTAGTGCGGATGCGCAAGGGTGAGGGCGCAGAGATTCACCACCATCCCGAGGAGCAGTGGGTGTATGTGCTCGAGGGCGTGCTCAAGATGACCTTGGGCGACGAGACCTACGAGGTGCACCCCGGCGAGGCGAGCTTTCACCCTTCGAACGTTCCGCACGGGTCCGAGGCGCTGACGGATACGCAGTTCGTGAGCTTCAAGAACATCGTCGACCCCAAGTACGGCGCGACGAAGAGCGTCGAGCCGGCAGAGTAGTAGTCCCTTTGGGGGCTGCCCGCTGAGGCATCTCGTCTAGCCTTATCGAATGGCCGATCGCAACCCCTGGTCTCTCTCAGGTGCCCTTCGTGGCATGTTCTCTAGGCCCACGATCGACGAGGGCACCTGGGAGGAACTAGAAGATGCCATGATCTCGGCCGACTTCGGGCCTCAAGTGACCGACGCGGTGCTCGAGGACCTTCGCGAACGAGTCGAGCGGCATCGCACTACCGACCCTGCTGACCTCAAACGCATGCTGCGCGAGAGCCTCGAGGAGCGATTCTCGAAGCTCGATTCGACGCTCAAGCTCACGGAACGGCCCGCCGTCGTGCTCGTCGTAGGGGTCAACGGGGTCGGCAAGACGACGACGATCGGAAAGTTCGCGAGGTTCCTCGGCACCTTCGGGCGCAGCGTCGTGGTCGGCGCGGCGGACACGTTCCGGGCCGCTGCCGTGGAACAGCTCGCGACGTGGGCCGAGCGCGGCGGCGCGGCGATCGTGCGACCGCAGCACGAGGGTCAGGATCCGGCATCGGTCGCATATCAGACGGTCGAATACGCGCAGCGCGAGGGCGCTGAGATCGTGCTCATCGACACGGCGGGGCGGCTGCAGACCAAGGCCGGGCTGATGGACGAACTCGCCAAGATCCGGCGAGTGGTCGAGAAGCTCGCGCCGATCTCAGAAGTGCTGCTCGTGCTCGACGCGACGACCGGACAGAACGGACTCGCCCAGGCGCAGGCGTTCATCGAGCATGCCGGCGTGACCGGGCTCGTCATCACCAAGCTCGACGGTTCGGCGAAGGGCGGGTTCGTGCTCGCTGTGCAGGACCAGACGGGCATTCCGATCAAGCTCATCGGCCAGGGCGAGGGCATCGGCGACCTCACCGGGTTCACCCCGCACGTGTTCGTGCAGAATCTGATCGGCTAGCGATTGTCCGGGCCCGCCGCGCCGATCCCGCCCGTCC
>CAYRUW010000129.1:0-5586 GCA_964427465.1 uncultured Diaminobutyricimonas sp. | reverse complement strand
TCAAGCACCACGACCCGGTTGTCATGGTGAAGGCGTACCGGATGCTCGCCGAACGCGGCGACTGGCCACTGCACCTCGGGGTGACCGAGGCCGGTCCGGCGTTCCAGGGCACGATCAAGAGCGCGACCGCGTTCGGGGTACTGCTCGCGGAGGGGATCGGCGACACCATCCGGGTCTCGCTGTCCGCACCACCGGCAGAAGAGGTGAAGGTGGGCTTGCAGATTCTGCAGTCGCTCAACCTGCGCGAGCGAAAGCTCGAAATCGTCTCGTGCCCGAGCTGCGGCCGGGCGCAAGTCGACGTGTACACGCTCGCCGACAGTGTCACGGAGGGGCTCAAGGGCCTCACGGTGCCGCTGCGAGTCGCCGTGATGGGTTGCATCGTCAACGGACCGGGGGAGGCCCGTGAGGCCGACCTCGGCGTCGCCTCTGGGAACGGCAAGGGCCAGATCTTCGTGAAAGGCCAGGTGATCAAGACCGTGCCCGAGGCCGAGATCGTGGCGACTCTCATCGAAGAGGCCAACCGGATCGCCGCCGAGATGCCCGCGGGCGAGACCGGCAGCCCGGAGGTCGTCGCGGTCTGATCCGCGCCCCGGCTCGGTCGAGTGCGGGCCCTGGCCGTCGCTCTGAGCGTCGATGGCGAAAGCGGCTTTTTCGGCGGCAAGGTGCCGCAGTCGTTTCCGAATACGATGGATCGGTGCCAATCCGCCTCAGCCAGCTGTTCGTCCGCACTCTCCGCGAAGACCCTGCAGACGCCGAGGTCGCCAGCCACAGGCTGCTCGTGCGCGCGGGGTACATCCGCCGACAGGCTCCGGGCATCTTCGCGTGGCTGCCGCTGGGGCTGCGGGTGAAGTCGAAGCTCGAGCAGATCATCCGCGAGGAGATGGCGGCCGCCGGCGCGCAAGAGGTGCACTTCCCGGCGCTGCTGCCGAGGGAGCCGTACGAGTTGACCGGCCGGTGGGATGAGTACGGCGAGAGCCTGTTCCGGCTCAAGGACCGCAAGCAAGCCGACTATTTGCTCGCCCCGACCCACGAGGAGGTCTTCACTCTGCTCGTGAAAGACCTCTACTCGAGCTACAAGGATCTGCCGCTGACGATCTACCAGATCCAGGACAAGTACCGCGACGAGGCAAGGCCGCGCGCCGGCATCCTGCGCGGACGCGAGTTCACGATGAAGGACGCGTATTCGTTCGATTGGACCGACGAAGGACTCGACGTCTCCTATCGGGCGCAGCGCGATGCCTACGAGCGCATTTTCACGCGGCTCGGGCTCGAGTACGTGATCGTACAAGCCGATGCGGGCGCGATGGGGGGATCCAGGAGCGAGGAGTTCTTGAACCCCACGCCGATCGGCGAAGACACTTTCGTGCGCTCGCCGGGCGGATACGCGGCCAACGTGGAGGCGTTCACGACTTCGGCCCCGCCGGCGCTGCCGATCGAAGGACTGCCGGATGCGGCCGTGCTCGACACTCCGGGCGCCCCCACGATCGGCACGCTCGTCGCGCTCGCCAACGAGCGGTATCCGCGACCGGGCGGGCCCTGGACCGCAGCCGACACGCTCAAGAATGTCGTGCTCGCGCTCACCCACCTCGACGGGGCGAGGGAGATCGTCGTGGTCGGCATTCCCGGCGATCGCGAGGTTGACATGAAGCGCGTCGAGGTCGCGTTCCAGCCGGCGTTGGTGGAACCGGCCACCGAGGCCGACTTCGAGGCCAACCCCGCGCTCGTGAAGGGCTACATCGGTCCATGGTCGGCCGAGGGTCCGGCGCTCGGCGCCGAATCCTCTACCAGGGTCCGCTATTTCGTCGACCCGCGAGTCGTCGACGGCACCCAGTGGATCACGGGCGCGAACGAAGACGAGAAACACGTTTTCGGGCTCGTCGCCGGGCGCGACTTCGTCGCTGACGGCACCGTGGAGGCCGCCGAGGTGCGCGACGGCGATCCGGCGCCCGACGGCTCGGGGCCCATCGAGACCGCCCGCGGCACCGAGATCGGCCACGTGTTCCAGCTCGGGCGCAAGTACGCGGATGCGTTGGGTCTGCAAGTGCTCGATCCGAACGGCAAGCTCGTGACCGTGACCATGGGTTCCTATGGGATCGGCGTGACGCGCGTCCTCGCCCTGATCGCGGAGCAGAATCACGACGCCAAGGGCCTGATCTGGCCGCAGGCGGTGAGCCCGTTCGATGTGCACGTCGTCGCCACCGGCAAGGACGACACGGCGTTCCAGGTCGCGGAGGCGCTCGTGAGCGACCTCGAGGCGGCGGGCCTGGAAGTGCTCTACGACGACCGCCCGAAAGTCTCGCCCGGGGTCAAGTTCGGGGATGCCGAACTGATCGGGGTGCCCGTGATCGCGATCGTCGGCCGTGGGGCGACCGAGGGCGTCGCGGAACTGTGGGATCGGCGCACGGGCGAGCGCCGCGAAGTGGCCGTGGGCGAGTTGGCGCGCGAGCTGTCGTCGTAGCCCGAGCTCCGGGGCCGGCAAAGCGCTTCGGCGCACCCATACCGAAGCGCGCTGGGCCGTGCAATTGGGTGACGGCGGCGTCGCGCTCGGCTAACGTAGTTAGACGGAGCGTTCCGGTGGGACGCGAGCAACCGAACAGTGGAGGTCAGAGATGGACATCGACCTCGGCGTTCTCCGGCTCATGGAGCGTGAGCGGGAGATTCCTTTCGACGAGCTCGTGCGCATCATCGAGCAGGCCATCCTCACCGCCTACCTGAAGCACACCGGCCAGAGCGCGCACCCGGCGCAACCGGGTGAAGTCCCCAAGGCGCGAGTCGAACTCGATCGCAAGTCCGGGCACGTGACCGTGTACGTTCCCGAGTTCGACGAAGACGGCAACGTCGTGGGCGAGGCAGTGGACTCGCCGCCGGATTTCGGTCGCATCGCAGCTTTCGCCGCGAAGCAGGTCATCAACCAGCGGTTGCGCGACATCGGCGACGACAAGGTGCTCGGCGAGTTCCGCGGCAAGGAAGGCGACATCGTCGCCGGGGTGATCCAGCAGGGACCGAACCCGCGGATGATCCATGTCGACTTGGGCACGGTCGAGGCGATCCTGCCCCCGGAAGAGCAAGTGCCGGGCGAGGAGTACAACCACGGTTCCCGGATTCGCGTGTACGTCACGAGCGTCTCGAAGGGCCTGAAGGGCCCGTCGATCACGGTGAGCCGCACGCACCCCTCGCTCGTGCGCAAGCTTTTCGCGCTCGAGGTGCCCGAGATTGCCAGTGGCGTCGTCGAGATCACCTCGCTCGCCCGGGAGGCGGGGCACCGCACGAAGATAGCGGTGCGGGCGAACGATCCGGGGGTGAACGCCAAGGGTGCGTGCATCGGCGAATTGGGCCAGCGAGTGCGCGCCGTGTCCGCCGAGCTCGGCGACGAGAAGATCGATATCGTCGACCATTCGGATGACCTGGCCACCTTCGTGGCGAACGCCTTGTCGCCGGCGAAGGTCACGAGCGCTTTCGTGATCGACGAGTCGCTCAAGGCGGTGCGCGCGCTCGTTCCCGACTACCAGCTCTCGCTCGCGATCGGCAAGGAGGGCCAGAACGCCCGCCTCGCCGCGAAACTGACGGGCGCGCGAATCGACATCCAGCCCGACTCCGTTCTCGAATCGTAGTCTCCGTGGGTCGAGTAGGCCGCAGGCCGTATCGAGACCCCGACTTGCCCGCGCCGCGGGTCGAGTAGGCCGCAGGCCGTATCGAGACCTCGTAGGCCGGTCTCGGTACGCGCCCTTTGGGCGCTACTCGACCCGCTATTCCTCGGCTAATGCCCGTGGGTCGAGTAGGCCGCAGGCCGTATCGAGACCTCGACTCGGTTCTCGAATCGTAGGGTCCGTGGGTCGAGTAGCGCGAAGCGCGTATCGAGACCTCGGTCTCTTCGCGCGCCGCAATTCAATCCACCGGTCGGTACGCTGTGGGCGAGCGTGTGCGCATCCAATCGGGAGGGGACTACACTGGAACCCGTCAGAACTTGCCTCGGGTGCCGGCAGCGCGACTCCAGGTCCTCGCTTTTGAGGGTTGTCGTCCGCAACGGCGAGGTCGTAGCGGATGCCACGGCCACCCTCCCGGGGCGCGGCGCGTGGGTCCATCCCGCAGTCGAGTGCGTCGAGATGGCATTGAAGCGCAGAGCCTTCGGGCGAGCGTTCAAGGCCAGGGGCTCGCTCGACGCCGCAGCAGTGCTGACGTTTGTGGCCGACCGGCCAGACAACCAGCTGACAGAACAGGCTGAATGGCATATGGACAAGCAATGAGCGGCTCGAAATGAGACCCGTCCGCTATTGATGGTCCGCTCCTGCCGGGGTGGACCCGAGACAGGAGAACTGTGGCAAAACCACGCGTGCACGAGATCGCGAGCGAACTCGGCATCGACAGCAAGACCGCCCTTGAGAAGCTCAAGGAATTGGGCGAGTTCGTCAAGGGGCCTTCTTCGAGCATCGAGCCGCCCGTGGCACGGAGGCTGCGCGCTGCGCTCGAGAAAGACGGCGTAGCCGCTAAGCCGAGCGCCAAGCCGGCCCCGAAGACCCAAGCGAAGCCGGCGGCGAAGGCGCCTGCGCGTCCGGCTGCGCCGGAGCAGCCGGCGAGCGAACCGGAGACCGCGAAGGCCGAGCCGGCAAGTCCTGCCGCGCAGCCCGCAGCGGAGGCGGATCGGCCCGTCGAGCAAAAGCCTGCCGCTGAGGCGGGCCCGACGCCTGCGGCGCCCCGGCCTGCGAACGCTCCGCGCCCCGGCCAGCCGCGACCGGGCAACAACCCGTACGCTTCCGCTCAAGGGATGCAGCGCCCGGGCGGACCGCGTCCCGGCAACAACCCGTACGCTTCGGCGCAGGGAATGCAGCGTCCGGGGGCGCCAATCCCGCGTCCGCCTGCCGCTCGTCCCGGCGTCCCCCGCCCGGGCTCGCCAAGGCCTGGCGCCCCAGGCCAGGGCCGTCCTGGCGGCGGTCGCCCCGGCGCCCCATTCCAGCAGCGTCCGGGCGGCGCCGGTCGCCCCGGCGGTGGCGGGGGTGGCTTCCAGCGCCCGGGCGGCGGTCCCGGTTTCGGGGGCCGGCCCGGTGGCGGCGGTCGCGGTCGCGGACCCGGCGGCGGCACTGCGGGTGCTTTCGGTCGTGGTGGCGGGCGTGCCAAGGCACGCAAGTCGAAGCGCGCGAAGCGGCAAGAGTTCGAGATGCGCGAAGCGCCGACGATCGGCGGCGTGAGCGTACCCCGCGGCGACGGCGAGACCGTGATCCGGATGCGGCGCGGCGCGTCGATCACCGATTTCGCGGACAAGATCGAGAGCTTGACCGGTCACCAGGTGCTGCCCGGAAACCTCGTGACGGTGCTGTTCCAGCTCGGCGAAATGGCGACAGCGACCGAATCGCTCGACGAGGCGACCTTCGAGGTGCTCGGCGCCGAACTCGGCTATAAAGTGCAGATCGTCTCGCCGGAGGACGAGGACAAGGAGCTGCTCGAAGGCTTCGACATCGACCTCGACCAGTAGCTCGAGGCCGAGAGCGACGAAGACCTCGAGATCCGCCCGCCGGTGGTGACGATCATGGGTCACGTCGATCACGGTAAGACCAAGCTGCTCGACGCGATCCGGCAGGAGAACGTCGTGGC
>CAYRUW010000128.1:0-5591 GCA_964427465.1 uncultured Diaminobutyricimonas sp. | reverse complement strand
CCGAGGTCGATGAGAATGTCGCGATCCGCCGCCTACTGCCGGATGGTGCTCGTTTTGCGGCCGGAACTGTGCTCGCCGAAGTGGACGGCAACGCCCGGGCGGTGCTCCGGGCCGAACGGGTGGCACTCAATCTCGTCCAGCGCATGACTGGAATCGCGACCCGCACGGCCGCCTTCGTCGGAGCGGTCGCCGGCACGGGGGCCCGGATCGTCGACACCCGCAAGACCACGCCCGGATTGCGCGCGCTCGAACGGTATGCGGTGCGTTGCGGCGGCGGTCACAACCATCGGCATTCGCTCTCGGACGCCGTTCTCGTCAAAGACAACCACCTCGCCGTACTTGCGGCATCGGGAATCGACTTGACCGAGGCCCTGCTGGAGCTGCGGCAGCGGCTGCCGCACACCACGCACGTCGAGGTCGAGGTCGACCGGTTCGACCAGATTGAGCCCGTGCTCGCCGCGAAGGTGGACACGATCATGCTCGACAACTTCTCGCTGGAAGATCTGCGGCGCGGCGTCGAGATCGTGGCCGGTCGTGCGCTCGTCGAGGCGAGCGGCTCAGTGAGCCTGGAAACCGTCCAGGAGATCGCGCACACCGGGGTCGACGTGATCTCAGTCGGTGCCCTGACGCACAGCGTTCGCGCGCTCGATCTGGGGCTGGACGTGACGGTCGAGACATGACCGCACCGGAACGCATGGCCTACCTCGACGCCGCCGCGACGACGGCACCCCGCAGGGACGTGCTCGAGGCGATTTGGCCGTACCTGACCGGCGAGTTCGGTAATCCGTCGAGTACGCACGGTCCCGGGGTCACTGCGGCGGCTGCGCTCAAGCAGGCACGCACGGTCGTCGCCGATTGGCTGGGCGGCCGGGCGAGCGAGGTCGTGTTCACTTCGGGCGGCACGGAGGCGAACAACCTCGCCGTGAAAGGCATCGCACTCGCGAACCCGCGCGGCAGGCACATCGTCACGAGCACCATCGAGCACGAATCCGTGCTCGCCGCTTGCGAGTATCTGGAACGCTTGCACGGCTTCACGGTCACCCGGGTGGGCGTCGACCGCGAGGGTCTCGTCGACCTCGACGCGTACGCGGCCGCGCTCCGCCCGGATACGACCCTCGTCACGATCATGCGTGCCAACAACGAGATCGGCACCATCCAGCCGGTGCCGCATGTGGCACGGCTCGCGCGCGAGCACGGCATTCCCGTGCACACGGATGCGGTGCAGGCTGCGGCGAGCCTGCCCACGGACGCAAGCGCGCTCGGCGTCGACGCGCTCTCGATATCGGGTCACAAGCTCGGCGCACCGAAAGGCGTGGGCGCGTTGTGGGTGCGCCGGGGACTGCGGTTGGAGCCGCTCGTGCACGGCGGCGGGCAGGAGCGGGGGATGCGCTCGGGCACCGAGAACGTCGCGTTCGCGGTCGGGCTGGCCGCCGCGGTGTCGTGCCTTGCGGGAAACGACATGGCAGCGCTCGCGCGATCTCGCGACCGGTTCATCGACGAAGTGCTCGAGGCCGTGCCGGGCGCATTTCTCACCGGCCATCGCACCGGCCGACTGCCGGGTCACGCGTCGTTCTGCTTCCCGCAGATCAACGGCGAATCCGTGCTGCTCGAACTCGAGGAGCGCGGAGTGATCGCATCGAGCGGTTCGGCTTGCGCCGCGGGGCGCACGGATGCGTCGCACGTTCTGCTCGCCCTGGGGCTCGGCGAGGATGTCGCGCGAACTGCCGTGCGATTCACCTTCGACGAACTGCCGGACGAGACTCGAGAACAAGCCGTCGCGGCGCTGCGTGAAGCGGTCGGCGCGCTCCATTCGCTTGCTTGAGCGCGCATCCCCGGTTCGTCCCCCAGGGGCGGGGATCGGTAGGCTGAGTAGTCGTTTCCTCGCGCCGGGCATCCAGCTCGGCTGATCTCCTGGAGTTGTTCACGTGGCAGGCGCCTCCGCACTCGATTCGGTCATTTCCCTCGCGAAGCGTCGCGGCTTCGTCTTCCAGTCGGGTGAGATCTACGGCGGATCGCGCTCCGCGTGGGACTACGGTCCGCTCGGCGTCGAGCTGAAAGAGAACATCAAGCGTCAGTGGTGGCGGCACATGGTGCAGAGCCGCGACGACGTTGTTGGCATCGACTCGGCCGTGATCCTGCCCAAACGGGTCTGGGAGGCGTCGGGACACGTGCAAGTGTTCACCGATCCGCTCGTGGAGTGCTTGAACTGTCACAAGCGGTTCCGTGCCGACCACCTCGAAGAGGAATACGAAGAGAAGAAGGGCCGGGCGCCGGAGAACGGCCTCGCCGATATCGCGTGCTCGAATTGCGGGGTGCGAGGCCAGTGGACCGAGCCGCGTGCGTTCAGCGGCCTGCTGAAGACCTTCCTCGGCCCCGTAGACGACGAGGCGGGCTTGCACTACTTGCGGCCGGAGACCGCGCAGGGCATTTTCGTGAACTTCGCCAACGTGCTCTCGGCCGCGCGAATGAAGCCTCCGTTCGGCATCGGTCAGATAGGCAAGAGCTTCCGCAACGAGATCACGCCCGGCAACTTCATCTTCCGTACCCGGGAGTTCGAGCAAATGGAGCTCGAGTTCTTCGTCGAACCCGGCACCGATGAGCAGTGGCACCAGTATTGGATCGACGAGCGGATGCGCTGGTACACGGGCCTGGGCATCCGCGAAGAGAATCTGCGGTTCTACGAGCACCCGAAAGAGAAACTCAGCCACTATTCGAAGCGCACGGTGGACATCGAATACCGGTTCGGGTTCACCTCCGGCGAGTGGGGGGAGCTCGAAGGCGTCGCCAACCGCACCGACTTCGACTTGTCCACCCACTCCGAGGCGTCCGGGGTGGACCTGTCGTACTTCGACCAGACGCGCAACGAGCGGTGGACCCCGTTCGTGATCGAGCCGGCGGCGGGCCTTACCCGCTCGGTCATGGCATTCCTCGTCGACGCATACTCAGAAGACGAGGCGCCGAACACCAAGGGCGGCGTGGACAAGCGCACCGTGCTGCGGCTGGACCGCAGGCTTGCACCGGTCAAGGCCGCCGTGCTGCCGCTGTCGCGCAACGAAAAGCTCTCACCGGTGGCGAGGGATCTCGCTGCCGAACTGCGCGGTTTCTGGAACGTCGACTTCGACGACGCCGGAGCGATCGGCCGTCGCTACCGACGCCAAGACGAGATCGGCACGCCGTTCTGCGTCACGGTCGATTTCGACTCGCTCGAAGACCAGGCGGTCACGGTGCGTGAGCGCGACACGATGGCCCAGGAGCGCATCTCGCTCGCCGAACTGCGCTCCTACCTCGCCGAACACCTCGCCGGCGCCTGAGGGCACCCGTTTGCGCCTGGTCGGGACGTTTGCGCTTGCGCGTGCGGGCGCATCCGTCCCGCCAGGGCGCATTCGTGCTGGAATATCGCCCCATGGGCGGCGGTTGGAGCTGGTGTGACTCCCGCTATCAAGGTCGACGTCTGGTCCGATATCGCGTGCCCGTGGTGCTACATCGGCAAGCGCAAGTTCGAGCAGGCAGCCGAGCGTTTCGGCGGTGAGGTCGAGATCGAGTACCACTCGTTCGAGCTCGCGCCAGATACGTCCGTGGACTTCGAGGGCAGCGAGATCGAGTTCCTCGCCGGACACAAGGGCATCCCACTCGAGACGGCAAAGCAGATGATCGACCGCGTGACCTCGGTCGCGTCGGCGGTAGGCCTTAACTACGACTACGACGCGCTGCAGCACACCAACACAGTGAAGGCGCACGAGCTGTTGCATTTCGCAAAGGCGCAGGGCAGACAGCTCGAACTCAAGGAACGACTGCTCAAGGCGTACTTCGTCGAGGGCAGGCACGTGGGTCGCGACGAGGACCTCGCGGAACTCGCGGCCGAGGTCGGGCTGGATGGCGAGGATGCGCTGCGCGCGTTGCGCGAGCGCACCTACCTCGACGGCGTGCGCGCAGATCAGGCACTCGCAGCGCAATATGGCATCAGGGGCGTGCCGTTCTTCGTGATCGACGGCAAGTACGGGGTATCCGGCGCGCAAGAGTCCGATACATTCAAGCAAGTGCTCGAGCAGGTAGCAGCCGAGAAGGCGAGCAGCGTCGAAGCGCCCGAGCAAGTGAAGTCATAGGGAGCAGCGAATTGGAAAGTGCGAACACCGAACTCCGGCTCATCGGAGACCCGGCGGCGGCCGCGTGCGAAGGCGACTCGTGCTGCTCTGGGATCGATCGGGCCTCGCTGCTCACGCCGATAGCGGGCGACGACGCCCCAAGCGGCCCCCAGAGCAAGGATCCGGCCGTCGCCGACTGACCGCTCGGCGTCCGTCCCGCCGCCGTATCGACGCTCCGAGGCAAGTCGCGCTATTGGGTGATGTCGGCGACTCTCGCCCCGAAAGCGCGGATGACATCCGCAGATTCCACGAACACGTCGTAGCCGTGTTCGCCGGCGCCCATCGCTACGCGCCCGCTCATCGAAGCGTCTGCGTACACCGGCCAGTCGGTCGTGCTGCCGAAGGGCGTTATCGCACCGCGCTCGTAGCCGGTCGCACGCAGCGCGTCTTCCGGGTCCGCGAGTTTGAGCCGGTTCGCGCCGAGCAGCGTCCGGAACTTCGGCCACGAGAGCTGCCGGTCGCCGGGCACAAGCGCGAAGACGAACTCGTCGTCGCGCCGCTTCACGACGAGCGTCTTCACGATCTCGCGCGGCTCGAGTCCGAGTAGGGCGGCGGCCTCCTCGAGTGAACGAGCCGCGGGTCGCGACCGGATCTCGAACCTGACGCCCCGCCGTTCGGCGTCCACGCGCACGCGCTGCAGACCGGTTGCATCTTCCAGGCGTGCACCCCGTTCAACGTCCACAGAGGCGCCTTTCTGAGAGAATCGATGGGATGTCCACCCTAACCGCCCGACCCGTCGGCACCGAGCCCGAAACCGGGCTCGTAGTACCGCCGCGCGCTGAGCCGGCACTGCGGATCGGGCCGCTCGCGCTCGACGTGCCGGTCGTGCTCGCGCCGATGGCGGGCATCACGAACACGGCGTTCCGCCGGCTGTGCCGCGAGTACGGTGCGGGCTTGTACGTGAGCGAGATGATCACGAGCCGTGCGCTCGTCGAGCGCACGCCCGAGAGCATGCGGCTGATCCAGCATCACGAATCTGAGACGCCGCGCAGCATCCAGCTCTATGGGGTCGACCCGAAGACGGTCGCCGAGGCGGTCACGATGCTCGTGGCCGAGGATCGCGCAGATCACATCGACTTGAATTTCGGCTGCCCGGTGCCCAAGGTGACTCGAAAGGGCGGCGGCGCGGCGTTGCCGTGGAAGCTCGACCTGTTTCGCGAGATCGTGGCCGGAGCCGTGAAGGCGGCGGGGCACATCCCGCTCACGGTCAAAATGCGCAAGGGCATCGACTCGGACCATCTGACCTATCTCGAAGCCGGGCGCGCTGCCGAAAACGCGGGTGCCGCGAGCATCGCCTTGCACGCGCGAACCGCCGCCGAGTTCTATTCGGGCAACGCCGACTGGTCTGCCATCGCGAAGCTGAAAGAAGCAGTGTCTACCGTCCCGGTGCTCGGCAACGGCGACATCTGGAGCGCCGATGACGCGATCCGGATGGTGCGCGAGACCGGT
>CAYRUW010000127.1:0-5601 GCA_964427465.1 uncultured Diaminobutyricimonas sp. | reverse complement strand
GTTGCTCAGGGCCGGCCTCGGCCAGGGTCAACGGCGCCGACTCGGCAAGATGCAGCGTGAGCCAGCCGTCGCCTCCGCTCAGCTCGCCTCGCCCCGACCAGAGCACCTCCCCGGTCGACATGAGCTCGTCGAGCATCGTCGGCGAATAGTCGCGCACCCGGCTCGGCAAGACGAGGCTCTCCCACGCGGAGGCGGGAATCGCCACGCCGGCGAGCTGGTCGATCACCGCGACCAGACCGTCGATTCCCCGCAGGCCCGACCCTTCGGCGACGTGCTGCCAATCGGCGAGGAACCGGGCGAGTGCGCGTTGCGGCACCGGTTCGACCTCCGAGCGCAAAGCGGCCAGCGAGCGTGCCCGCAACCGTCGCAGCACTCCCGGGTCGATCCACTCGCTGCCGGTGGCACCCGGGCGGAACTCTCCCTCGACGGCTCGCCGGTCGGCGGCGAGGCGGCGCAGTGCGTCGGCCACGACCGCGACGCCGAGGCCGAGCCGGTGCGCGGCGTCGGGAGTCTGGAACGGCCCGTGCGTGCGCAAATAGCGACTGACCAGGTCGCCGAGCGGGTCGGCCACCGGTTCGAGGAACGCTGCCGGCACTCCGATCGGCAACGGGATACCGAGGGCGTCGCGCAACCGGCTCGCGTCTTCGACGATCGCCCAGCGCTCCTCGCCCGCGATCCGGGCTCGGAAGATCCGGTTGGCTCGCTCGAGTTCGGCGAGCGTCGCGTCGAGCGCGGCCGACCGGGTTGTGCCTTCCGCCGGACTGGAAAGAGTGCCCTCGGTGTTCCCGATGGGGCTCGCGAACGCGTCGGCGCGAGTGCGCGCCGCAAGCTCAGATGTGCTCAGCGGCCCGAGCAGGCGCAGCAAGTCGACGAGCCCTTCCGCGTCTTTCGCCTGGCGGTCAGGATCCAGCCGCTGCAGCTCGCGCTCGGTCTCATCGATGGCGTTCTCATCGAGCAGTTCACGCAATTCGGCGCGGCCGAGCAGTTCGGCCAGCAGTGTCGGGTCGAGACTGAGCGCCGCGGCACGTCGTTCGGCCAGGGGCGAGTCGCCCTCATACATGAATGCGGCGACATAGCCGAACAAAAGGGTGCGCGCGAACGGCGAGGGTACCTCGGTCTGCACTTCGACCAGCCGCACGCGGCGAGTGCCCACGTCGGCCATGAGCGAGGTCAACGCGGGCAGGTCGTATACGTCTTGCAGCACCTCCCGCACCGTCTCCAAGATCACCGGGAACCCGGGATACTTGCGCGCCACTTCCAGCAATTGCGCTGCGCGCTGCCGTTGCTGCCACAACGGCGAACGGCGCCCGGGATCGCGTCTGGGCAGCAGCAGCGCACGAGCAGCGCACTCCCGGAACCGGGATGCGAACAGCGCCGAGCCGCCGACCTCGCTCGTCACGAGTTCCTCGAGCTCTTGCTGCTCGAACACGAACAAGTCGGCACCCGGCGGCTCGGCGTCGGTGTCGGGCAGGCGCACGACGATTCCGTCGTCGCCGGCCATCGCGGAGCCTTCCACGCCGTGGCGTTCCCGGATCCGAGCGCTCACGGCGAGCGCCCAAGGCGCATGCACCGGAAGACCGTAGGGCGAGTGCAGCACGATCCGCCAGTCGCCCAGTTCGTCGCGGAACCGCTCGACGACGAGTGTGCGATCGGTGGGCACGGTGCCGGTCGCGCTTTTCTGCTCGGCGACGAAGGCGAGCAGATTCTGCACCGCACGATCGTCCAGACCAGCATGCTCGAGCTTGGCGATCAGGTCCTCGCGGCCTCCGGACTGCTTGCTCGCGACGCTCGTGACCGCTGCCCGTGACGGTGCCGCTGCCGCTGCCTCTGCCGCTGACGCTGCCTCTGCTGCTGCTGCTGCTGCCGCCGACGGTGCTGCTGCCGCTGCCGCTGCCGCTGCCGCTGCCGCCGCCGCTGCCGCCGCCGACGTTGCCGCTGACGCTGACGCCGACGCTGACGCTGCGTCGTTCGCGGCTGCTCGCGTGGTGCGCCCAGCGCCGACCGCCGTGCGGGCCGCCGGCTTTAACGATTCGCGGCTCGCTTTCGCATCCGCGAGTTCCCGGGTGAAGGCACCGATCGCAGCGCCGAGTTCGGCGGGGCGACCGAGCCCATCCCCTTTCCAGAACGGCACCCGGCCGGGCTGGCCGAATGCGGGGGAGACGAGCACCCGGTCGGAGGTTATCTCCTCGATGCGCCAGCTCGTCGCGCCGAGCGCGAAGATGTCGCCGACGCGCGACTCGTACACCATTTCTTCGTCGAGCTCGCCCACCCGGCGACCGCGTGACTGCTCGCCGCCGACGATGAACACGCCGAACATGCCGCGGTCCGGTATCGTGCCGCCGCTCGTTACCGCCAGGCGCTGTGCACCGGGCCGGCCGCTGATCGTGCCGGCCACGCGGTCCCACACGATCCGCGGCCGCAGTTCCGCGAATTCGTCGCTCGGGTAGCGTCCGGCGAGCAAGTCGAGGGTGGCCTCGAAAGCACTGCGTGGCAAGGTCGCGAACGGCGCCGCGCGGCGCACCGTGTCGAACCAGTCCTCGACATCCAATTCGCCGCCGCCGAGCCCGGCCGCAGCGGCCGCGGCGACTGTCTGCTGGGCGAGGATGTCCAGCGGATTCTGCGGCACCGAGATCGCCTCGATGGCGCCTTCTCGCATCCGCTGGCTTGCGACCGTTGTGTTGAGCAGATCGGCCCGATGCTTGGGAAAGAGCACGCCCTTTGATATCTCGCCGACCTGGTGCCCGGCCCGGCCGATCCGCTGCAGCCCGCTCGCCACCGATGGCGGTGCCTCCACTTGGATCACCAGATCGACCGCCCCCATGTCGATCCCGAGCTCGAGCGAACTGGTCGCCACCACGCAACGCAGCCTGCCCGACTTGAGGTCGTCCTCGATCTGCGCGCGTTGTTCTTTCGAAACCGAACCGTGGTGCGAGCGCGCGAGCACTGGTTCCGCACCGGTCGTGATTCCGGATGCGCCCACCGCCTGAGCTGGAAATCTGCGGACGTCCGCGGGGGTCTCGATACGCGCTGCCTCGGCAGCGCTACTCGACCCACGGGTGGGGTCTCCCGCGGGTCGAGTAGCCGGCGCAGCCGGCGTATCGAGACCGCCAGCGCTACTCGACCCAAGGGTCTCGATACGCGCTGCTTCCGCAGCGCTACTTGACCCACTGCTGCTTCCCGGGGGTCGAGTAGCCGGCGCAGCCGGCGTATCGAGACCGCCATCGCCGTGCACTTTTTCGGCATAGATCTCGTTCAGGCTCGCTGTCAGCCGTTCGGCCAGTCGTCTCGAATTGGCGAACACGATCGTCGAACGGTGCTGCAGCACCTCGTCCACGATCGCCGCGTCGACGTGCGGCCAGATCGAGCCCGCGCTCTGCAGACCGGCCTCGTCCGCACGCTCCAGCATGCCCACTTCGGTCATGTCCTCCACGGGCACGACCACTCGCAAATCGAACGTCTTCTCGGCCGGCGGGGCCACGATCTGCACCGGCGCACGGCCGCCGAGGAACCGCGCCACCTCGTCGTGCGGCCGCACCGTCGCCGACAGCCCGATCCGCTGAGCCGGTTTCGCGAGCAGCATGTCGAGCCGTTCGAGCGACACCGCGAGGTGGGCACCGCGCTTGGTGGCGGCGACGGCGTGCACCTCGTCGACGATCACCGTGTCGACGCCTGCGAGCGTGTCCCGGGCCGACGAGGTGAGCATCAGATAGAGGCTCTCGGGGGTCGTGATCAGAATGTCGGGGGGAGTGCGCTGCAAGGCCCGACGCTCGGCCGGCGGCGTATCGCCGGAGCGGACCCCGACGGTGATCCGCACCGGTTCGAGCCCGAGGCGCTTTGCGGTCTGGGTGACGCCCACGAGCGGTGCGCGCAGATTGCGCTCCACATCCACTCCGAGCGCCTTCAGCGGTGAGACATAGAGCACCCGGGTGCGCCGTCGCGGGTCCGCCGGCGTTTCCCCGGTCGCAAGCCGGTCGATCGCCCACAGGAACGAGGCGAGCGTTTTGCCCGAGCCGGTGGGCGCGACGACGAGCGCGTTGGCACCTTCCGATACCGCCTGCCAGGCGCCGAGCTGGGCGGCGGTGGGCGCGGCGAACGCTACCTCGAACCACTGCCGCGTCGCCGCGGAGAACCGGCCGAGGACTTCGTTCACCCGACCATTGTGCGCGATCGCGCCGTCAGTATCGTTCGTGCAGGAACGCCACGACGTCGCGAAGCTCCGCTTCCGACACCGCGTGACCCAGATCTTCGTAGATCCGCTCGGTCAGCGTCGAACGTTGCGGAAGCCACGAGCTCGTGTAGGCGACCGATTCCGCCGGTATCACTTGGTCGATCGTCCCGCGCCCCCAGAACACCGGCGGGCGCAATTCGCGCATCCGGGAGTCGGCGGACTGCTCGCCCGGGATCACGAATCCCGCTAGCGCCACCGCGAACTCGACCCGCTCCGGTACGAGTCGCATGAGCTGGATCGCCATCGCGCCGCCTTGCGAGAAACCGAGCACGCCGACCGAATCCGCGCCCACCGAGTCGAGCCAGTCGACGAGCGCGAGGGCAGCGGCCTCGGCCTCTTGCGACATCCGGTCGTCGTGCATCATCCGGGCCGGAAGCGAGAACCACGACCAGCCCATGCCCTCCGCGAGGGGTGCGCGCAGCGATGCGATCACGGGCGTGAGCGGCAGATACGGCGAGAGCGAGAACAGGTCGCCTTCGTGCGAGCCGTAGCCGTGCAACAGCACGAGCAATGGACGGTTCGCGCGTTCGCGTTCGGGCGCGGACCAGAGCACGGCCTCCGGATCGATCTTCACGGGCACTTGGCTACTCCTCGTCGACGGGCGACCGTCCCACCAACCATCCCACACACCGCCCGTGCAAACCCGGGGTGGGCCCGGGGTGCGGCAGTGGCGAAAGGCTGCCGGCCGTGTTCTGGGGCATTGCGGTGGATGCGTCGCAGTGCTCGAGTCGAAGCGAGCTTTGGTGGAAAACAGTCGCAAACGGCGCACGGGCGGTAAGAATGGGAGCATGAGCTCAGTGGGCACGCCGGACCCGGGCTGGTTGTCCGAATCGGACCTGGCCGAGGTGCGCCGCCGGCTGCCGATCCTGTATGTCGAGGCCGTGCCGGTGCGAGTCGATGGGCTCGGCGTGGTCACCGAGGTTGGGGCTCTCTTGCGGGTCAACGAGGCCGGCTCGATGACCCGCACGCTCGTCTCCGGACGCGTGATGTACGGCGAGACCCTTCGCGACGCCCTGTTCCGCCATCTCGAGAAAGATCTCGGCCCGATGGCGTTCCCGCAGTTGCCGGCATCGCCGGTACCCTTCTCGGTCGCCGAATACTTTCCGATGCCGGGCATCAGCAGGTTCAGCGACGAGCGGCAGCACGCCGTTTCGCTCGCCTACGTCGTGCCGGTCACCGGCACTTGCGAACCGCGTCAAGACGCCCTCGAGCTCACGTGGATGACGCCGGCAGAGGCGGCGTCCGATGCCGTCTCGCGCGAGATGGAGGGCGGTCGGGGCGTGCTGTTGCGTGCGGCTCTCGCACACCTCGGCACGCTCGACTGAACCGCACCGGCTGGAGGCTAGCGTCCCCGCCGACGACCCGAGCCGGCG
>CAYRUW010000126.1:0-5608 GCA_964427465.1 uncultured Diaminobutyricimonas sp. | reverse complement strand
GCTCGGGCCGTGGACGACCGTCGGCTCGGGAGCGAAAGTGCTGCAGTCGGTCGTCTTCGATCGCGCGAACATCGGTGCGGGGGCGGTGGTCTCGAAGGCTATTCTTGACAAGGACGTCGTCATGGCGCCGGGGTCGAGCGTGGGAGTCGATGCAGAGGCCGACCGGGCACGAGGTTTCACGGTGACCGACTCTGGGATCACGGTCATCGGCAAGGGCGTTCGCATCGATTGAAGCGCACGGGAAGGCAGCACTGGAAATGGCCCGCTTCCTCGTGGTGCTCGACGTGGACTCGACCCTCATCGAAGAAGAGGTGATCGAGTTGCTCGCCGCCGAGGCGGGCTCGCACGACGAAGTCGCGCGGATCACCCTGGATGCGATGAACGGCGAACTCGATTTTGCGTCGAGCCTGCGGGCTCGCGTTGCGACGCTCGCAGGTCTTCCGGCCGCAGTGTTCGATTCGGTCGGCGAGCGCATCCGGCTCACCGACGGCGTGCCGGCTCTGATCGCCGGCGTACACGAGGCCGGGGGCAGGATCGGCGTGGTATCTGGCGGGTTCCATGAGCTGCTCGACCCGCTCGCCGAGCGACTCGGCCTGGACTACTGGCGGGCGAACCGTCTTGGCGTCGAGGACGGGCGGCTCACGGGATCCGTGATCGGACCGGTCGTGGATGCGGCAGCGAAAGCCGCGGCGCTGCGGGAGTGGGCCGACGATTCGCGCGTGCCGCAAAGTCGTACGGTAGCGGTCGGCGACGGCGCCAACGACCTGGAGATGATGCGCGAGGCCGGGCTCTCGGTCGCCTTCGACGCGAAAGCCCCCGTGCGCCAGGCCGCCGACGTCGCGATGGACGAGCGCGACCTCACCCAGCTGCTCCCGCTCCTGGGTCTAGCCGGCTGAAACCACCGGCGCTCCCCTACCCGGCTCGGCCATCGGGATGAGCGGGGCCGCTCAGTGGCCCATGCCGAGTCCGCCGTCGACGGGTATGACCGCGCCGGAAATATAGGCGGCATCGTCGCCGGCCAGCCACGCGATCACCTTGGCCACCTCGGCCGCGGAAGCGAACCTACCGGCCGGGATGCTCTTCTTGTACTCGGCCTGCTGCGCTTCGGGCAGCGCCGCAGTCATGTCCGTCTCTATGAAGCCCGGTGCGACGACATTGGCGGTTATCCCCCGCGACCCGAGCTCTCGCGTGATCGACCGGGCCAGACCTACCAGTCCGCTCTTCGACGCTGCATAATTGGCCTGACCGGCGCCGCCGAACAACCCGACCACGCTCGAGACGAGCACGATCCGGCCGTACTTCGCGCGCAGCATCCCCTTCGCGGCTCGCTTTACGAGGCGGAACGCGCCTCCGAGGTTCGTGTCGACGACGTCGTCGAAGTCCTCGTCGCTCATCCGCATCAACAGCATGTCACGAGTGATGCCGGCATTCGCCACGACCACCTCGACCGGTCCGAACTTCTCCTCCACCGCCGTGAAAGCCGCGTCGAGCGCCGCGGAGTCGGTGACATCGGCGCGCACCGTGAGGGTGCCGGCGGGGCCATCCCCGCTTCGTGCGGTCACCGCGACCCGATGGCCGCGCGCGACGAACTCTTCGGCGATCGCGTAGCCGATGCCACGGTTGCCGCCAGTGATCAGAACGGTTCTTGCTTGGGTCACGGATCCCCAGCATAGAGGCCCGGCGACGGACGTAGGCTTGTCAGTACAGATATGAAACGCCCGTCGATCACACAGCTCCCCCCGTCGCCGGACCAGGAGCGTCACAGTCGGATGCTCAAGTATTCGATTGCGATGGCGGTGCGCCTGGCGTGCATTTTGGGCTGCTTCTTCGTAGAAGGCTGGTGGATCATCGTGCTGGCCGCAGGCGCCGTGGTGCTGCCGTACTTCGCTGTCGTGCTCGCAAACGTGCACCGGAATATCGCACCGGCGACAGTGGAGCGGCCTGGTGGAATCGTGCCTACGCGTGAGGATCCGAGGGCGGACCGATGATCGGCTGGGACGAAGGTCCCGCCACGCCGCGCTGCTCTCGGGCCGGCTGCACCGCCGATGCCGCCTGGCAAGTGAATTGGCGCAACCCCAGACTGCACACCCCGGACCGCGTGAAAGTCTGGCTGGCCTGCGACGAACACCGCGAGTTTCTCAGCGGCTATCTCGCCGCGAGACGGTTCCCGGTAGCGGTGACCCCGCTCGGCGTGGATCTCGAGCGCGTGCCCGGCCCGGAGGGCGAGTCCACGTGAACGGCTGGAGGTTCGCGCTCTCCCGCCGGTGGCTCGGCTATCTCGCGCTCACGGTGGCGTTCGCGACCGCATGCGCCCTGCTCGGAATGTGGCAGTGGTCCCGGAACCAGGAGCGGCAGGCCGCGATCGAACTCGTGGAGCAGAACTACGATGCCCGGCCGGTTCCCCTGACCGAAGCGCTCGACTCGCTCGGCGCTTTCGATGCCGGCCAGGAATGGACTCCCGTCCAGCTCACCGGCACCTACGTGACCGAAGCGCAAATGCTTGTGCGGAACCGCCCGTTCGGTGGCAGGCCTGGATTCGAGGTGCTCGTCCCGCTCGAACTTGCCGACGGCACGGTGTTCGTGATCGACCGGGGCTGGCTGCCTACCGGTTCCACGCAAGATGCTCCGGATACGGTCCCGGCACCGCCGCGAGGCGAGGTGACAGTCGTCGCACGGTTGAAGCCGGGCGAACCCGCCATCCCCGGCCGGTCCGCCCCCGAAGGCCAGATCGCGACGATTCAGCTCGATCGCATCGACGAGCTCGTCGAGGCACCCGTTTACACGGGCGCCTACGGTCTGCTGGCATCGGAACAGCCCGCGCCGGAGTCCGCACCCATACCGGCGCCCCGCCCCGAACCGGATCTCGGACCGCACTTGTCCTACACCTTCCAGTGGTTCATCTTCGGGGTGCTCGCGTTCGTCGGCCTGGTCTGGGCGGTCCGGCAGGAACGCCGCCATCGGGCGGATCCGGATGCGCGTGCTCGCGACGAGCAGGCTCGCCGTCATTCGCGCTCGGCAGACGCGGACGAGGAGGATGCGATCCTCGATCGCGCGCTCGAGCTGGAGACGGAAGCCAGTGCTGTTGCCGGTCGTCCCGGAAGCCACGGCGGCGCCCGCAACGGCAGCAGCGGCTCCGAGCGTGGCACCGACAGCGGAGGCACCGACAGCGGAGGCACCGAGAGCGGCGGCACCGCGAGCGGCGACACCCGCGCGAGCGCCGATAGCCGTCCCGGCACCCGCTAGTCGCCGTCCTACGCCAGACTCACGAGTTCCGCATAGTCGGGGCTGAAATGATCTTCGACCCCGTCGGGCATGATCAGCACGCGCTCCGGATCGAGTGCCATGACGGCCCCCTCGTCGTGGCTGACCAGCACGACCGCACCCTGGTACCCGGCCAACGCGCCGAGGATCTCGTCTCGGCTGGCCGGGTCGAGGTTGTTCGTCGGCTCATCGAGCAGCAACACGTTCGCCGACGAAACCACGAGAGTCGCGAGCGCGAGCCGCGTCTTCTCGCCTCCGGATAGCACGCCGGCCGGCTTGTGCACATCGTCGCCGGTGAACAAGAACGAGCCGAGCACTCTGCGCGCCTCGGTTTCGGTGAGCGAAGGCGAGGCCGACATCATGTTCTGCAGCACGCTGCGCGACACATCCAAAGTCTCGTGCTCTTGCGCGTAGTAGCCGATGCGCAAGCCATGGCCGGCCTCGACCACGCCCGTGTCAGGTTGGTCTACTCCGGCGAGGATGCGCAACAGAGTCGTCTTGCCGGCGCCGTTGAGGCCGAGCACCACGACCTTGGAGCCACGATCGATCGCGAGATCGACGGCCGTGAATATCTCGAGCGAACCGTAGCTCTTGCTCAGACCGGCCGCCCGCAACGGTGTCTTTCCGCATGGGGCCGGTTCGGGGAAACGCAGCTTCGCCACCCGGTCGGCCTGACGCACCTCTTCGAGACCGGAGAGCATGCGTTCCGCACGTGCGACCATCTGGTGCGCTGCAGCGGCTTTCGTGGCCTTGGCCCCGAATCGGGCAGCCTGCAGTTGCAGTGCGGCGGCCTTCTTCTCGACGTTGGCGCGCTCCTTCTTTCGACGCTCCTCGTCGGCCTCCCGCTGCCGGAGGTATTGCTTCCAGCCCATGTTGTAGACGTCGAGCACTTGCCGGTTCGCGTCGAGGTGAAAGACCTTGTTGACGGTCTCGCCGACGAGTTCGACATCGTGGCTGATCACAACGAATCCGCCGCGGTACGTTTTCAGGAAATCACGCAACCAGATGACCGAGTCCGCGTCGAGATGGTTCGTGGGTTCGTCGAGGATCATCGTCTCGGCGTCCGAGAACAGGATGCGGGCGAGTTCGATCCGTCTGCGCTGACCGCCAGAAAGCGTCTTCAAAGGCTGGTCCAGGATCCGGTCCGGCAGGTTCAGGTTGCTCGCGATCGTCGCCGCCTCCGCTTCGGCGGCGTAGCCGCCCGCGGCGAGGAATCGGTCATTGAGCGCACCGTATCGCTTCATCGCGGTGCGGCTGGTCTCCTCGTCGGGGCTCGCCATCTCCTGGGAGGCCTGCTGCATCCGTAACGAGAGCTGCCCGAGTCCGCGCGCGTCGAGGATGCGGGTGCGAGCAAGCTGCTCCGGGTCGCCTGAGCGGGGGTCCTGCGGCAAGTAGCCGATCTCCCCGCTGCGCTCGATGCGACCCGCGGTGGGCAACACGTCTCCATTGAGCGCCTTGGTGAGGGTTGTCTTGCCCGCGCCGTTGCGCCCGACGAGCCCGATCTTGTCGCCGCGATCCACTCGGAAACCGACGCCCGACATGAGCAGTCGCGCCCCCACCCGGAGCTCTAGATCGTGCACACTGAGCACAGGCAAGGTCCAATTCTTTAGTCGATCGCCGACAACGGGGGTTGGGGGGAACAGCCGACTAGTCTAATTGGCATGACGAACCTCACTCTCGCAGCGGGCCGCCCGACCCTCATCGATCGCGTGCTCAGCCGCGGTCTGGTGACCGACCTCGTGCTGATCGCGGCCGGTGCCGCATTCACGTCGATCGCTGCGCAGATCGCCGTTCCGCTTTGGCCGGTTCCGATGACGATGCAGACCTTCGCGGTGCTGCTCGTCGGCACCACGCTCGGTGCCGTTCGCGGCGCCCTCTCCATGGCGCTGTACCTCGTGCTCGGCGTAGCCGGTCTGCCGGTCTTCTCCGACGCCGAGTCGGGCTCGTTGTTCGCACTCGCTTCCGGGGGCTACATCGTCGGGTTCATCCTCGCGGCGTTCCTGGTCGGCTGGCTGGCGCAGCGGCAGTGGGATCGCAAGGTGCTCGGCACCGCCGTCTCGTTCCTCGCGGGAACCGTCGCGATCTACGCCGTCGGCCTGCCGTGGCTGGCCGGGGTGACCGGCGGCACGCTCCCCCAGATTCTCGAGTGGGGTCTGTACCCGTTCCTGATCGGCGATGCACTCAAGGTGCTTCTCGCAGCAGCGCTGTTCCCGCTCACCTGGCGGGCCGTGCGCAAGCATGACCAGCGCACCGACGCCTGAACCCAAACGACCCAGGTTCGGCCGCGCTAAGACGCGCGGCCTACCGCTTAGGCTCGCGGCCAAGAAACTGGCGGATCAGGCCGATC
>CAYRUW010000125.1:0-5658 GCA_964427465.1 uncultured Diaminobutyricimonas sp. | reverse complement strand
TCGCGAGAATCGTGATGCCCTTCTCGCGCTCGAGGTCGTTCGAATCCATCGCGCGCTCGTCGACGTGCGCGTGCTCGGCGAACGATCCGGTCTGACGCAGCATCGCGTCGACGAGCGTGGTCTTGCCGTGATCCACGTGGGCCACGATCGCCACGTTCCGCAAGTCGGCACGAGTGGCCAGGGGCATGTGTTCAAGTCCTGAAGGTCGAGGTGGGGGAAGGCCGGGAAGGGCCGTCACATTGTACTCGCCCGCCGCCGGGTGTCCCGCGCGGCAGCGAACGCGCCCGCTGCCGAACCCGGCGCCGTCGCGGTAGCGCATAGCATCGGACGGTGACCGATGCATCCCTGGCGCCTGGGCGTTCGCGGCTCTGGGCGGAGATTCTGATCGTGCTCGGGCTGTCGTTCGGGGCGTCCGCGATCTATTCGATCGTCGCGATCGTCAACCGGGCTACACGCGAGATCCCGATCTCGCAGCAGACCGCGACACTCAACCCGTCTTTGAGCAATCGGGTGGTCTTCGACCTTATCTATCAGTTCCTCGGCATCTTCTTCGACCTCATGCCGGTCGCGCTCGTGTGCTTTTTGCTGTGGCGCTCCGCCGCCCCGCGCCTCGGGCGGCTCGGGATCGATTTCACGCGCCCGGGCCGGGATGCGCTTTCGGGGGCCGGCCTGGTCGCGCTCATCGGCATCCCGGGGCTCGGCCTGTACCTTGCCGGAAGGGCGCTCGGGCTCACCCCGCTCGTGGTCCCGACCGGCCTTGCCGAGCACTGGTGGACGATCCCGGTGCTCGCATTGTCAGCGCTCCGCGCGGGGGTCACCGAAGAGGTGATCGTGCTCGGATACCTGTTCGCGAGACTGCGCGATGTGGGCTGGGGCCGCTGGCAGATGATCCTCGCCGCAGCCATACTGCGCGGCGGCTACCACTTGTACCAGGGGATGCCCGCGTTCTTCGGGAACTTCGCAATGGGCATCGTCTTCGGCTGGCTCTACAGTCGCACGGGTCGCTTGCTGCCGCTCGTGGTCGCGCACTTCTTGCTCGACGCGATCGTATTCATCGGCTACCCGCTCGCGGTCGGCGCGTTCCCGGAGCTGTTCGGCAGCCCCGCTGCCGACTAGGCGGTTACAAGACCGGCCAGCGCGCGCCGTCCTATCGGTCGTCGCCGTCGTGCCGGTCGTCGTCAGCCTGGCGGAAATATAGCACCGCTTGCCACACGAGCACCACGAACCCGGCGAGCGCCGCGAGCGCGAACAGGACGGCGACCCACGGCGGCGTGTCCGGGGGTGCCGGGATCGGGAACGAAGGGTGCATCGACTACCTGTTCGTGTCTTGTGGTCAGGGCGACGATCGGTTCGCAAAGAAGCGTACTCTCCGGCCGTTGAGCGACGCAGCCGACGGGGTCGGGGGCGGATGCGATGCGGCCACCAGTGGGAACTCGTGCCAACGCGGCGAACCGCTCGCGCAAGGCCCGTGTCTCTCCTCGCTCGCCTGAAATCTCCTCGCGATCCGGTGACTCGCCGGTGAGTTGTGCTCGGCTGTGCTCGCCTGCCACCAGGATACGAAGGTTCATCCGATCACCAAGAGAAGGGGGAATCGTGCCAAACGACACGCCTGACACAGCAACCGCCGAGCCGGCTCCGCCGCCCTCGGCAGGCCCAGCAGCACCCAAGCAACCGAACGTGCTCGGGCTCATCGGCCTGATCCTCGCGATCGTGGGCTTCGTGCTCGCAGTCATCCCGTTCGTGGCGGCCTTCGCATGGCTGCTCACACTGCCCGCACTCGTGCTCGGCATCGTCGGACTGACCCGCAAGGGCCAGAAGAAACTCACCTCGATCCTCGCCCTCGCGATCAGCACGGTGGCCTGGATCATCGCGGTCGTCGTCGCCTCGACGAGCTTCTTCGTCGCCGCAGTCGAGGGTGCACCCGACGATGGCGGCGCAAAGGGGGCCGGAGCGATGGCCGAAGCGGGCGAGGCGGTTCCGATCTCGATCGGCGTGGCTTTCCCGGTCGACATGGGCGATGGCGACGTGGCCAGGATCAACATCCACGCCGCGACCTACTCGACCGAAAGCCTGAGCGACGGCGGCCTCGCGGTCGAACCGGAGAACGGCGGGTTCCTCACCCTGCACGTGATCTGGCAGACCGAATCCGGGCAGACCGAGGCGGACCCGCACTACATCAAGGTGCTGGATGCCAGCGGCGGGGAAGGCGATCTGCACTCGATCGCGGATGGCATGTTCGGTTCGGGGGACGTGCCGGAAGGCGACCGGATTCGCGGCAACCTCGTCTTCGACGTGGGCCCCGGTCCCTACACCGTGATCGTCACCGACCCGCTGCTGCACGAGGCCGCTCGCGTGGAGATCGTCCTGCTTTAGGCAGAGCCTTCCGGCGGGCAGGCGGCTCAGACGGCGGGAACGCCGTCCAGGGACGTCTTGAGTTCCTGCTCCGATAGCTCGTCGTCTGCGAGCGCACCCGCGAGGTACTGCTCGTAGGCGCCGAGCTCGAGCAGGCCATGCCCGGAAAGTCCGACGACGATCACCTTCTCCTCCCCCGACACCGCGCACTCGAGTGCTTCGCGACGAGCCTGCGCGAGCGCATGCGCCGATTCGGGTGCCGGGACTATGCCCTGGGTCCGTGCGAACTCGACTCCCGCCTCGAAGCATTCGAGCTGACGCAGCGCACTCGCCTCGATCAGGCCCTCGTGCACCGCGTGCGAGACGAGCGGGGCCATGCCGTGGTACCGCAGGCCGCCCGCGTGGATCGGGGACGGTACGAAATCGTGACCGAGCGTGTACATCTTCATGAGCGGCGTCATGCCGGCCGTGTCGCCGAAGTCGTAGCGGAACTCACCACGAGTGAGCGTCGGGCACGATGCCGGTTCGACCGCGAGAATGCGCGTACCGGCCCCGTTGGTGAGATTCTCGCGCACGAACGGGAATGCGAGTCCGGCGAAGTTGGAGCCACCACCGGCACAGCCCACGACGAGGTCGGCACGGCTCTCGCCCGCCTTCGCGAGTTGCTTCAGGGTCTCCTCGCCGATCACGGTCTGGTGCAACAGCACATGGTTGAGCACCGACCCGAGCGCGTACTTGGTCTGCTCGTCCTGCGCAGCCACCTCGACCGCTTCGGAGATCGCGATGCCGAGGGAACCGGGATGTCCTTCGGCGAAGGCCTTGCCCGACTCGGTGAGTCGTGACGGCGAACGGTGCACCTTGCCGCCGAAAACCTCGATGAGCGTTCGCCGCTGCGGTTTGGTGTCGAAGGAAGTGCCGACCTGCCAGACTTCGCACTCGACGCCGAACAGGGAGCACGCATATGCCAGAGCCGTGCCCCACTGGCCCGCGCCCGTCTCGGTTGTCAGGCGCTTCACGCCGTGCAGCGAGTTGTAGTAGACCTGCGGGACCGCCGTGTTGACCTTGTGCGAACCGGCCGGCGACACTCCTTCGTACTTGTAATAGATGCGCGCGGGCGTGTTGAGCTTGCTCTCCCATCGGCGTGCGCGGAACAGCGGCGAGGGCCGGTACTGGCGATAGACCTCGAGCACCGGTTCCGGGATCTCGATGAACCGCTCTGCCGAGACCTCTTGCATGATGAGCTCGATCGGGAACAGCGCGGCGAGGTCGTCGGGGCCGACCGGTTCGTGTGTCGCCGGATGCAGTGGCGGCGCGGGCGGGGTCGGCAGATCCGCCATGATGTTGTACCAGTGCGTGACCTGCTCGTCGTCGCCGAGGGTGTACATGACCTGGTTCTCGCTCACTCGTCGCTCCTTCGTGTCGAGCTTTCCTGGAGCGTACTTCGTTTACCGGTCACGCGGAACTAGACGACACCGCCGCTGCTCCGACCGCCTTGGGAGGTGAGCCGATGGGGTCGATGCAGCCCGTCTAGCCTTCTGCGCTGACGGGCACGGCCGCCGGAAGGCGGCGGCCGGCTCGTTCGACCGCGCGCTTGTCGATCCGCTCGCCCGGGAACGGCTCGACGAGCACCGGCGGGTCGGATTTCCGGATGCCGCGGCGCCACGTGCCGCGAACCCGGCACCGCTGCACGAGCGTCGCCTTGAACATCCCGTTGCCGCCGGGCACCACGAGTCGTTCGTGTTCGCGGCTCAGGGTCGCGGAGCGGTCTTTGTAACCGAGGATCAGTTCGTCGAACCCGGGCAGCAGCAAAAGCTCTTCGGCGGCCTTCCGATGCTCGGCCAGATCGTCCAACGCGCCAGCGGCTAGCCAGTGCTTCGTCCCGTCGATCTCGATCGATGCCAAGGCGCCGTCCGACTCGGCGGCCGCGAGGCCGAGCCTGCAGTCCGCGGTGGTGAGCCCGGTCCATCGAGCCGCGTCGGCGAGGGTCACCGGACCGTGGCTTGCCGCATAGCGCCCGAGCCACCGCGCGAGCGCTTCGTCGCGGGAGAGGACGACGGGCTCTGTCACCCAGTCCGTGAGCGCCACGAAGAGTTGTTCGGTCCGCCCGGTGCCCTTCGCGAACGGGCCTTGCACGAGCACGCCCCGATGGCACAGCACCGTGATCAAGTGGTAGGCGCGCCCGGGCACCTCGTCGACCCCTAGTTCGGCCCACGCCTCGATCAACCGAGTCCTCGAGATCGGGCCGAGCGATGCGATCGTCTCGAGGGCGATGCCGGTCGCCCGGTCGATCATGGCGTCGTCGATCCCGAGTACAGCGCGGCGGCGAGCCGTCGCCTGCAGGATGCGCCTGCCGGTGAGCGAGAGCACCCAGCCGAGATCGCGAGCGGGCACCGCGTGAATCGTGCCGCGCTGCGTCCACGAGCGCACGATCGTGCCGTCGTCGAACGCGGCGATCACATTCGCGAGATCGCGACTCGCCGTGCGCAGAGCGATCGAAAGCAGCGCTCCGGGCAGGTCTTGTGCTTGCGCGCATCCGAGATGCTCGACGACCTGCTGGGGCGACCGGTCGCGATCGCCGACCAGGCCGAGCGCGACGATCCGGGCGGCGGAAACCTCGACGGGCTCGGCGAACGGCATGGCGCCGAGCCTACCGCCCACCCCCGGCATCGCCCGATGGGCGTTGGCACGCCGGACGCGCAGGCACCTGCTTGAATGGCCGCATGAACTGGACGCCGGTGCTGCAATCGTGCGCCATATCCACGCCATGGTGCGACGACACATCCGGCGTGGACTTGGGAGTGCCACTGGCCACCGTAGTGGCCGTCATGGCCCTGGTCGCGACCACGATCCTCGTGCGCCGTGGGCGCGTGGGCTGGGCATTCGTGCCGGGTGTAGCCGCAACGGCGCTCGGCGTGGCGCTTGCGCTCACGATGGCTCCCGTCGCCGCGTTCGGCTGGTTCGCATACACGCCATTGAGCGGCACGACGTTCGTGCCGCTGGGAGTGGGTAGCGTGCACATCTCGGTGCTGCTCCTTGCCGGCACGGGACTGCTCAGCATCGGTTGCGCTCTCGGCGCGATGCTCGTGCGCTCGCGCCGGGAACCGCGACGCAACTGACTCGCGCGCGCCGCGAAGCCGGTTTCTGCTGGATGTTCTTCGGGCCGCTGATACTCAGTCATCGCCGTCCAGATCGAGGATCTCTTTGGCGACCTCGGACGGGAAAAGCGTCGACCAGATGATCTCGCCCGATCCCGGGTTCTCTCCGCCAAGGGCGACGGTTCGGGCTGCCAGTCTTCAGGCTCAACCC
>CAYRUW010000124.1:0-5667 GCA_964427465.1 uncultured Diaminobutyricimonas sp. | reverse complement strand
ATGCGCCGCGGGCGGCGATTCTGCTGTGCCAGTTCTCGGTGGCGGGGTTAGGTTCGAGGGGTTCTTGAATATCCCCGCGGTCGGACTCGCCGCACTTTTGACAGTGCCGATGCGTCTGATTGCTGGGAATCCGACCCGCTCGTTGTTACTGTTGATGCTGTTGATGTTGTGACTGACGTGACACGGCATGGGGGAGCACGGAGTCCGAAGATGAGCGCGAAGTCACGCTGGGGGGCGCAAAGCTCGGCCACCGCTCGCAGCCGCCGACGGCGGCGCCAGCGCCTCGTCGCACTCGCGACCACAGCACTCGTGGCCGCCACGCTGACTGTGTGGGCCCCCGCATCCGGTTCCTGGGCCGCCGACTACCCGACCTGGGACGACGTGAAACAGGTGCGCGCGGACGAGGCCGCAGCGAAGCGGCTGATTCAGAAGATCGAAGGCCTGATCGTCGGGCTCAATAAAGAGGTCGAGCGCACCCAGGCCGAAGCCAAAGCCAAAGGCGACATCTACTACCAGGCCGACCTCGCATTCCAGGAGGCCGCGTACCAGGCCGACCAATTGCAGCAGCAAGCGGATGCGGCGCAAGCCCGGGCCGACGAGTCGCTGCAGCGGGCGGGACAGCTCGCAGCGCAACTCGCCCGCGCCGGCGGCAGCGACCTGAGCGCGAGCCTGTTCGCGAACCCGCGCGCAGCCGATCAGTTGCTTTCCACTCTCGGTTTCGCGAGCAAGCTCAGCGAACAAGCCCAGAGCATCTACGAGAAGGCGGTGCAAGACCAGAACACCGCCCAATCGCTCACCGATCAGGCGAACGTGGCCAAAGAGCTCCGGGAGCAGCTCCGGGCCGAGGCCGAGATCGCTTTCCAGGAGGCGCAAGCAGCGGCGGATGCGGCGCAAGCCGCGCTCGAAGCCCAGCGAACCCAACTCGCCCAGCTCGAAGCGCAACTCGTGGTACTCAAGGAGAAACGCGCCGCGACCGAGCGCGACTATGCGGCTGGGGTCGCCGCACGGATCGCGGCCGGCGCAGGCGGTACCGTCTCGGCCAGCGGCTGGGCGAAGCCCGTCTCGGGCTGGATCTCGAGCAGCTGGGGCTACCGCGCGCCGCCGAAGGGCGGAGCGTCGTCGTTCCACCAGGGTGTCGACATCGCTTCGGCTTGCGGCAACCCCATCTACGCCGCAACCGAGGGCGTAGTCGAGTATGCCGGCTGGAACGGCGGGTACGGCAATTACATCCGGATCGACCACGGCGGTGGGCGCACGACCGCGTACGGTCACATCCGCTCCGGCGGGCTGCTGGTCAGCCACGGCGAGGTCGTGATTCCCGGGCAGAACATCGCCAGGGTCGGCACGACAGGCACGTCCACGGGGTGCCACCTCCACTTCGAGGTGCGGATGAACGGGATATCGCAGGATCCGGTGCCGTTCATGCGGGATCGCGGGATCACGATTGGCTGAAAGCCGCAAACCCCGCCGGCGTCCGCTGAGTTCTTTCGCACTGGCGGTCGCGGCAGCGATCGGCTCGACGACTGTGGTCGCCGGCCCGGCCTACGCCGCACCGGACTATCCGAGCTGGGACGAGGTGGAGCAGGCTCGCAAGAACGAGCAGCTCGCGCGCGAGAAGATCGCGGAGATCGAGGGGGCGCTTCGCACACTGCGTGCGGAGGTGGCGCAATTCGAACGTGCTGCCCTTGAACGCGGGGAGCAGTACAACGTCGCGCTGGATGCGCTTGCGAACGCGACCGACCGGGCGGAACTGCTCGCAGACCAGGCGAAGCGCGCAAGCGAGCGTGCGGGCGAGTCGAGCTCGCGTGCTGCCGCAGTGATCTCGAAGCTCGCCCGGGCGGGAGGCGGCGACCCGGTGCTGGCCGCGTTCTTCGACGAGAACGCCGACGGTGACGTGCTCGCGCGGATGGGACTGCTGAGCAAACTGAGCGAGCAATCCGCCCGGATCTACGAGGCCGCGGTTCGCGACCGGAACGTCGCGCACTCACTCGCGGAACAAGCCAAGCTCGCCGAGCAGGAGCGTGCGGATGCGTTCGAGTCGGCGAAGGTCGCGCTCGCTGAAGCGCAAGCAGCGGCGGCGGCGGCGGAGGCGGTGCTCGCCGAGCACGAGACCGTGTTCGAACGGCTCTACGCTCAGCTCGCCGCGCTAAAGGGGACCACGGCTGCACTCGAGCGCGAGTACGCGGAGGGTCGGGATCCCGACCCCGCTGGGGGGACGCCCGGGGGATCGACCCCGTCGAACCCCCCGAGCCCGCCCGGCACGCCCGTGCCCAGCCCCGATCCGACGCCTTCGTCTCCGCCGTCACAGCCAGAGCCCGAACCGCCGACCGTGCCGGCGCCGAACGAAACCAAAGTGCAGGGCGCGATCGCGTTCGCGAAAAGCCAGCTGGGCAAGCCTTACCAGTTCGCCGGAACCGGCAATCCCGGCTGGGACTGTTCGGGCCTGACCAAGTACAGCTACGCATCCGTGGGTGTCTATATCGGCACGCACTCGGCGACCAACCAGTACACGTTGATGAAGTCGCAGGGCCGGCTGGTGCCGCGCGATCAGATGCGCGCGGGCGATCTCATCTGGTACACCTCGAACGGCGGCAGCACGATGTACCACGTCGCCATCTACATCGGCGGCGGTCAGATGATCGAGGCTCCCTCCCCGGGCAAGCACGTGCGAATAGTGAACGTCCGCCACGGGGACCTGTGGGGTCAGGCCGGCCGCCCCACCGGTTGACCAGAACACCGCGCTAGGTCGTCGGGCGGCTCGGCCTTCCCGGCAATCTGCGAACCATAGGAGCGTTCCCGCTGCGCCGGGCCGGCGCTGCTGCCGTCCCGGTCGGTGGGTGGCGGCTCAGTGGGCGGCGGCGAGCTTCTCGAAGCCGGCCTGCACGATCTGCTCGGCCTCGGCCGCGTCGCCCCAGCCGTCGACGTTCACGAACTTGCCGGGCTCGAGGTCCTTGTAGCGCTTGAAGAAGTGCTCGATCTCGTCGCGCACCTGCTGGTCGACGTCGGCGATGTCCTGGATGTGCTGCCAGCGCGGGTCCTTGTGCGGCACGCACAGCACCTTCGCGTCGCTACCGGCTTCGTCGCTCATATTGAGCACCCCCACTGGCCGCACCTTGATGCCGACCCCCGGGAAGGTCGGGTACTCCAGCAGCACGAGCGCGTCCACCGGGTCGCCATCGAGGCCGAGCGTGTTCTCGAAGTAGCCGTACTCGATCGGATACACGAACGACGTGAACAGCACGCGGTCCAAGAAAACCCGGCCGGTCTCGTGGTCGACTTCGTACTTGTTGCGGCTCCCTTTCGGGATCTCGATAACGACGTCGTAGTCGGCCATGCGCTTGGTTTCTCCTCGGCTGTTGGAACGTAGCGCAATAACGTTATCGGATGGCACAGCGCGATCGGCCTGAAAATCCGGCTTCCAAGAAGACCCGCCGGCCGCGGCTGACGCCTGCCATCGCGGATGTCCGGCGCGCCGTGCGCAATGTACTGATTCCCGATGCCGGAACCGGCAACGGGCATCCGCTCGCGCTCGTCGCACTGAGCGGTGGCGCGGACTCGCTCGCACTCGCCGCCGCCGCAGCGTTCGAGGGGCCGCGCGCCGGCTATCGGGTGGGTGCCGTGATCGTCGATCACGGCCTGCAGCCCGGGTCGGCCGGTGTTGCTGCGACGGCGGCCGAGCAGGCACGGCGTCTCGGGCTCGACCCGGTCCGGGTGGTGCAGGTCGCGGTGGGCACCGAAGGGGGGCCGGAGGCGGCGGCGCGTTCGGCAAGATACCGCGCGCTCGCCGACACGGCCCGGGAGCTCGGGGCCGAGGCGGTCCTGCTGGCGCACACTCTCGACGACCAGGCCGAGACCGTGCTGCTGGGCCTTGCTCGCGGCGCGGGCGCCACGAGCCTGAGCGGCATGCCGTGGCGCAGCGGCCTGTATGTGCGGCCGTTGCTCGGCATCCGCCGGTCGACGACCGTGAAGTTCTGCGCGGACTCGGGACTGCAGCCGTGGGCGGATCCGCACAACGACGATGTCGCGTTCGCGCGGGTGCGGGTGCGCAAGTCGGTGCTGCCGGTGCTCGAACGCGAACTCGGGCCGGGCGTTGCCGAAGCGCTCGCCCGCACGGCCGAGCAGTTGCGCGAAGACGACGAGGCTCTCACCGATCTCGCGAGCGAGCTCGCGACGGAGCTCAGTCAGCCGGCCGACGACGGGCTCGCGCTGCCGGTCGAAGCGCTCGTCGCGAATCCGCCGGCCCTCCGCCACCGGCTCATCCGGTTGACGGTGCGTGCCGGGTTCGGGGTCTCGCTCAGTCGCAGCCAGACTCTCGAGGTGGCGCGGCTGGCCACCGACTGGCGGGGCCAGGGCGAGGTGCATCTGCCCGGCGTTAGGGTGGAGAGGAAGGCGGACCTGATCGTCTTCAGGTCGGCCGCATGAACGGCCGTGCGGCGTCGGCCGGGTCGGTCCGTGAGGACCGGTCTCGTCGGCCAAGGCAGAGCTGAGGGAGCGAGATTGGAACTCGACGACGTCCGCGACGACCTGAGCAAGGTGCTCATCACCGAGGAGCAGATCCGCGAGAAGATCGCCGAGCTCGCCCGGCAGATCGAAGCCGACTATGCCGGCGAACGTCCGCTGCTCGTGGGCGTGCTCAAGGGTGCGGTAATGGTCATGGCCGACCTCGCACGAGAACTGCGCATCCACGTGGACATGGACTGGATGGCCGTTTCGTCTTACGGCGCGGGCACCGAGTCCAGCGGCGTCGTGCGCATCCTCAAAGACCTCGATGCGGACCTCACCGGCAGACACGTGCTGATCGTCGAGGACATCATCGATTCCGGGCTCACCCTCTCGTGGATGCTCGGAAACCTCGCCAGCCGCGGCGCCGCGTCGATCAAGATCTGCGCGTTGCTGCGCAAGCCGGATGCGGTCAAGGTCGAGGTGCCCGTCGACTACCTCGGCTTCGACATCCCGAACGAGTTCGTGGTCGGCTACGGACTCGACTTCGCCGAGCGCTACCGGAACCTGCGCGGCATCGGGGTTCTCGCCCGCGACGTCTACGCCTGAACGCAGCCCGGGCAGAGTCCGGATCTGCCATTACCCCTGCGGCGAACATCCGGGTCGCATCCGGCAAGCACCCGGTACCCTGGCAGCACCATGGATTTCAAGCGCTTGTTTCGCGGTCCGTTCGTCTACATCGTGGTCGGCGCCCTCGCCCTCTGGCTGGGGTTCAGCATGCTCACGACGTCGGGCTTCCGCGAGGTCACGACCCAGCAGGGTCTCGAGTTGCTGCGCGACGAACAGGTCGAAGAGGTCAAGATCGTCGACGGCGAGCAGCGCGTCGACCTCGTGCTGACGGAGCCGTTCGAGCAGAGCAAGCAAGTGCAGTTCTACTACGTCGCGCCCCGCGGCGAAGAGGTGGTCTCGGCGATCAACCAGTCGGATGCCAAGTTCGACGACGAAGTGCCGCAGCAGAACTTCTTGACGTCGCTGTTCACGATCCTGCTCCCGTTCCTGATCATCGGGGTCATCTTCTACTTCCTGTTCATGCGCATGCAGGGCGGCGGCAACCGGGTCATGCAGTTCGGCAAGTCGAAGGCGAAGCTCGTCTCGAAGGAGAGCCCGAAGGTGACGTTCGAGGATGTCGCCGGCGCCGACGAGGCGGTCGAGGAACTGCACGAGATC
>CAYRUW010000123.1:0-5699 GCA_964427465.1 uncultured Diaminobutyricimonas sp. | reverse complement strand
TGGGTGTCGTGCACTTCCAGCGGATGCTCCGCTACCCGCCCATGGAGCGACTTGGCACGCTGCTCGATCAAAGTCTGGAACCGGTCACGGCGGATACGAGCGCGGCCGAGGTGGCGCGCATCCTCGCCAGCTACAACCTCGTCTCGGTGCCGGTGATCGACGACAAGCACCGGCTCGTGGGCGTAGTGACGATCGACGATGTGCTCGACCATCTGCTGCCCGAGGACTGGCGCAGCCAGGATGCCGAGCCCGACGAACCCGGTCCGGTCGACACGTCGACTGCTGCAATCCCCATCAAGCCCGCTCGCTCGGTAAGGGGGTCGCGCCGTGGCACTCGGTAGGCGGCCCGCGAAGCTCGATGCTCCCTCCGGTCAGCGGATCCCTGCGGTTCGCGACCGCAGGCACGACCGGTTCGGCCGATTCACCGAATGGGTGGCGCGGGCGATGGGCACCCCGTGGTTCCTGCTCGGGCTGACGATCTTCTCGGCCACGTGGATGCTGTTCAACACGCTCGCGCCGGAACCCTGGCGGTTCGACTCGGCAGCGATCGGCTTCACCGCCCTGACTCTCATCCTCTCGCTGCAGGCCTCTTATGCCGCTCCGCTGATCCTGCTCGCGCAGAACCGGCAGGACGATCGCGATCGGGTGCAGTTCGAGCAGGATCGGCAGCGCGCCGAGCGGACCCTCGCGGACACCGAGTACCTCGCCCGCGAGGTGGTCGCGCTGCGGCTCGCGGTGAAAGACATGGCAACGCGCGATTTCATCCGCGCGGAGCTGCGTGCCTTGCTCGAGGAACTCGATCGCGACCGGAAGGATGACGCGCCCGGTGGCTGAACTGGTTCCCGGCGCGCGCGACGAGCAGATCGTAGAAGCGGTGCGCGCACGTCTGGCCGGAGTGCTCGACCCCGAGATCCGCAAGCCGATCACCGAGCTGGGCATGGTCGGAGCGGTCACGGCCGCCGACGGCAGGGTGCGGGTGGCGATAAAGCTCACGATCGTGGGCTGCCCGGCCGCCGATCGGATCGAGCGGGATGTCAGGTCGGCCGCCGCTGGCGTCGACGGGGTCCGCGAGGTCGAGGTGGACGTGTCGGTGATGACCCCGCAGGAGCGTTCGGCGCTGACCGAGCGGCTTCGTGCCGGCCGGCCGCGGGAACTGCAGTTCGGTCCGGACACGCTCACGAAGATCTTCGCTGTGACCAGCGGCAAGGGCGGTGTCGGCAAGTCGACGGTGACCGCCAACCTCGCGGTCGCACTCGCCGCCCGCGGGCTCTCGGTGGGGCTCGTCGATGCGGATGTGTTCGGCTTCTCGATTCCCGGAATCCTCGGTCTCGCGGGGGCTACGCCGACCCGGGTGGACGAGATGATGCTTCCGCCGATCGCACACGACGTGAAGGTCATTTCGATCGGCATGTTCTTGCGCGGTGCGGGCGGCGAGCATGAGAACCAGGCGGTCTCGTGGCGCGGTCCGATGCTGCACCGCACGGTGAAGCAGTTCTTGAGCGACGTCTACTTCGGCGACCTCGACGTACTCTTGCTCGATCTGCCGCCGGGCACGGGCGACGTCGCGATCTCGGTGGGTCAGCTTCTTCCGCATGCCGAGGTGATCGTGGTGACCACACCGCAGCCTGCGGCGGCCGATGTCGCCGAGCGTTCGGGTCTCGTGGCCCGGCAGACCGGCCAGAGCGTGATCGGCGTGATCGAGAACATGTCCGGCCTCCCCCAGCCAGACGGTAGCGTGCTCGAGCTTTTCGGCGCGGGCGGCGGCGCGGAGGTCGCGCGGCGTCTCGACGTGCCGCTCATGGCATCCGTGCCACTGAGCGTGGCTTTGCGGGCGGGCGGCGACCGGGGCGATCCGATCGTGCTCTCCGACCCGGCCGATGCGGCCGCGCAAGCGATGATCGGGGTGGCCGAGCAGCTCGCCGCTCGCACTCGCGGCCTGGCGGGGCGCAATCTCGGCCTCACCATCAACTGACTGGGCCCCACCGACCACGCCAGCCGACTACGCCACCCGACTGCGACTACCCGACTACGCCGAACCGACCGCGCCCAACCGGCTACGCCAAGCCGACTACGCCCAACCGACTGCGACTTCCCGGCACCACAACGGGGTTCCCTTGCGCCGTAGCGATAGACGTGCAACGATTAGACCACCAGTCCAACCACCAGTCGGGAGCCGTCGTGAGAGTGCTTGTCGTGGGTGCGGGGATTGCCGGTCCAACCCTCGCGTATTGGTTGCTGCACACTGGCCACGAGCCGACGCTCGTGGAGCGGGCTCCGCGATTGCGGGAGGGCGGCTACGTCGTGGACTTCTGGGGCGCGGGATTCGATGTCGCCGAGCGAATGGGCATTGTTCCCCGGTTGCGGGAGGAAGGCTATCGGTTCCGCGAGGCGCGGGAGGTGACGGGCAGCGGCCGCCGGCTCGCGCATTTCGATCCGGTCGGCGTAGTCGAAGGCGCCGCCGCCGGCCGCTATGTCACGGTCGGGCGCTCGGATCTGTCGCGCGCGGTCTACGACGCGATGGACGGCGCGGCCGAGACGATCTTCGACGACATGGTGGAGTCACTGACCGATGACGGCGACCGGGTGCTGGTGCGGTTCGTCTCCGGCACCGAACGAGAGTTCGACCTCGTCGTGGGCGCGGACGGCCTGCACTCCCGCGTGCGACGTCTCGCGTTCGGCCCCGAAGCGGACTACGAGCGGTACCTCGGCATCACCGTGGCCGCCTTCGATCTCGAGGGCTACCTTCCGCGCGACGAACTCGTCGCGGTCATGCACACCGAGGTCGGCGCGCAAACGCTTCGGATCGCGCTTCGCGATGGCGCCACGATGTTCTGCTGCACGTACCGCCACGACGGCTAAGTGCCGGTCGACGACGTGCCTGCGCAGCAAGCGCTGCTGCGCGATCGGCTGCGCGACGTCGGCTGGGAGGTGCCCGGCATCCTCGAACGGCTGCCGCAGTCGCGGACGTTCTATATGGACCGCGCCAGTCAGATCCGGATGCCGTCCTGGTCGCGAGGGCGCGTCGCACTGGTCGGCGATGCCGCCGCATGCCCATCGCTGCTGGCCGGGCAGGGCTCCGCCCTGGCGATGGCCGAGGCGTACATCCTCGCGTGCGCGCTGCACGAGACCCGCGGCGATCATCGAGCGGCATTCACCGCCTATCACGACCGGCTCGCGACGCTCGTGCTTACCAAGCAGGACGCTGCGATCGGACTCGGTGCCGCATTCGCGCCGCGCAATCGCGCGCAATTGCTACTACGCAATGCCATCTTCGGCCTCATGAGCATTCCCCCCGTGGCACACCTCGCGATGGGACGCAGCTTGCGCGATCCGGTCGAGCTTCCGCCGATCCCGACCGGTTGAATGGTGGCATGCCCCGCCCCCGCTTCCATCGACTCGCTCCAGAGCAGCAGACCGCCATCCTCGACGCCGCCCTGGACGAGTTCGCCGCCCACGGGTTCCGCGATGCCTCGCTGAACCGGATAATCGCGAGCTCCGGAATCTCCAAGGGCTCGATGTACTACTACTTCGACGGCAAAGAGGATCTCTACACCCACGTCATCCGCGCCGGCCTCGAACAACTCCTCGCCGACGGCGGCGGTGCGCCCACCCCCGCCGCAGACGGCGACCCGGATGCGTTCTGGGCGTCGCTCGAGCAGCAATACCTGCAGCTCATGCGCACCCTCAACGCATCCCCCCGACTGGCGGGAGTGCTGCGCGACTGGCTCACCGGAACCGGAGCCCCCGCGCTCGGCGCGGCACAACGCGAGGCCGAACAAGCGGTCATGCCCTGGCTGCAAAACACCCTCGCGACCGGTCAGGCCATCCGAGCCGTGCGCACCGACCTTCCGCCGGAACTCATCATCGCGCTCGCAATGGCACTCGGCCAGGCGATCGATACGTGGCTTATCGCCCAGCCACCGGGCGACGAGCGACTCGCCGAAGCCGTGCACACTCTCATGGACACCATGCGACGTGCCCTCCAGCCTTGACCCGCCCCGCTCCGCAGAGGAATCCAGAGAATTCAGGGTTCGACCAGGCGGGCCAGCAGTTCGATCAGCAAGCGCTCGGTCGGGCCGTGCGGCATCGCTTCGATGAGGGCCATGAACGGGGCCATCCGGGGCGGCAGTCCCGATGCCGAGACAAGGCCGAGTTCGCCGAGCAAGCGGTAGGCCGCCGCCGAGTCGAGACGGGTGGCCGGCTCGTAGCCGTCGACCTGGTCCGTGCCACCGTCGTGGGCACCTTTGGCGAGTTCGCCGGCAGCCCCGGTGAGCTCTGCGAGCGCAGCGGCGGCGCCATCCGGCAACGCGGCGAGCACGGATGCGGGATCGACCGTGGGCACGCCGCGCACCTCGTCGGCGGCACGGCGCAGCGCGTCCGTGAGCGCCGGCAGAACGCCCTCGGTGACGGGAGTGACAGTCAAGTGCGTCGTATGCGGCAAGCGCGAACCGTCGGACTGGGTGAGCCCGGGCTGGTGCTGCAATTGCCAGCCGTGATCGCGCACTTGGTCTGCCCAGTGGTGCGGGTCGACCCGCAAGCCGGGATCGAGCGCATCGTCGCTAGCGATGGCGAGCAGCGGACCGGCCGGCTCGCCCACAATGCGCAGGCCTTCGATGCCGTCGATCGTGCGCACTAGTTCCGCGGTCGCGCGCTCGCACGAGGCGGCGAGCCGCGCGAAACCGGTCTCGCCGAGCGCGTGCACTATCGCCCAGGCGGCGGCGAGCGGGCCGGCCGATTTCGAGCCGAGCATCGTAGCGTTCACGACCGGGTAGCCGGGCCAGCCGGTCGTGGCGAAGTATTGCGCGCGTTGCCGGTCCCTGCCGCGCTGCAGAATGACAGATGCACCTTTCGGGGCGTAACCGAATTTGTGCAGGTCGGCGCTCATGCTCGTGACGCCCGGCACGCGGAAATCCCACTCGGGCAGCCCGCTCCAGACCGGCAGCACGAGTCCGCCGATGCACGCGTCCACGTGCAGCGGCACGCCGTGTGCCGCGCACGACGCAGCCACCTCTGCGACCGGGTCGAGGGCGGCGTGCGGATACGAGGGGGCGGAGACGACGGCGAGCGCGACATCCGCTGCGAGCCGTTCGGCGACGCGCCGGGCCTCGACCACGCCGGATGGGTCGACCGGCACGAGGTCGAGTTCGAGACCGAAGTAGTGGGCGGCCTTGTGGAAGGCAGCGTGCACGGTCGCGGGAGCGACCAGGCGCGGTGCCTGCCGGGACCTGCCGCCTTGCGCGTCACGCCAATTGTCCCTGGCGGTCTTCACCGCGAGCAGGCAACTCTCGGTGCCGCCGGTCGTGACCGAGCCGACGACATCGTCGTCGCCGTGCAGCAGCGAGCGCACGAAGCCGATCAATTCGCGCTCCATCACGGCGACCGAGCCGAACGCGGTCGGATCGAGCCCGTTGACCGGCTGCACCATCCGGATCGCCTCAGCCGCGAGTTCGTCGAGTTCGGCCAGTCCGCTGTCGTACACGTACGAGAGCACGTGCCCGCCGTGGGTCTGCGCGTCCGCTGCGCGCAGCTTGCCGAGCCGGACCAGGATCCGGGAGGGTTCCTCGGCGAAGCGGCTCACGCAGTCACCGGCTCGGCTTCCACGTCGCGCTTGCGCAACCGATAGCGAGCGAGCGTGAGCAGGCTCACCGCAGCGAGCGCCGCCGGCGCGAGACTGAAGCTCAGCACGATCCCCGCCACCG
>CAYRUW010000122.1:0-5710 GCA_964427465.1 uncultured Diaminobutyricimonas sp. | reverse complement strand
CATCGACCGTCTGCGACGGCTCACTGAGCCACTCTTCGCCGATCAGCACTTCCAGGTCGCGTTCGATCTGCGTCTTGAGCCCAGGTGGCAATTGCCCTTCCTTCGATACGGCGACTGCGGAGAGGTGGTTGAGCACCGTGTCGTGCATGAGCGCCGCCGCCTTGAGCTCGATCCGGTACCGCAGCGAGTAGAGCGCCTCGTCGCGTTCGGCACGCATCAGGTTCGGGGCGGCCGACCGCGGCCGGTTCCCGGCCATGCCGAGCGCGATGCTCGTTGCTATCAGCACCGCGAGCACGATCAAGGGCGCGCCCCCGGCATCCGGCCTCCAGCCGGCTCGCAGCCCGGCGAACAACGTCGCGGCGCAACCCACGACGAACCCCGTTGCGCTCGTCACGAGCGCGCTGAACGGACGACCTTGCACGGTGCCGCTGAGCATGAGCGCGATCGTGGGCATCGCGACGATGTACCGATTGGATTCGGCGGCGAAACCCGGAACTCCGAACAATGTCGACGTGTACCAGTAGGTGCAGGCGCTACCGACGGCCAGGTAGCCGGCGACCAGCAGTGGCGTGCGCCTCCGGCTCAGCAAGAACAAGAGCGCGGCGACCGGAATCAGGGCGAGCGCGGCCGGCCACACCCTGAGGTCGGGCGCGGTCGCCTGGACGGCTGACACTGCCAGCGCTGCGGCGCCCAGATGCACGGCGGCGCCTACGTGGAAGGCTCGGGAGATCGCCCTCGCGAGACTGTGCGGGGCGAGGTGCAGAGGCAATCCGAACGACACTGCTTGCCTTCCCGGGGCGTCACCTGAATTATGTCACCGGCACGACGAAGGCCCTGACCCCAATAGCGGGGTAGATCGCCTTGGCGCGGTTCGGCGGGAGGGGAACGGCAAGCGATTCCACGCGGGGTGGGCTCCCGGAACGGCACGACCAGAGTGCCGCACAACGTTCAGAACAGCGGCGGCGGGTCCGCCGCGACAGCGGTCGCTGGATGCTCGACGCGGCGGCGAGGAACGCGCGACGCCGCGGCCCCGGAGGCCGGATCGACGCGGCCGCGCTCGAGCCCGTGCGCGCGGATCAGCGGGCGCATCCGCTCGCCGAGCCAGCGCCGGTATTCCTTCGGCGCGTACGCGCTCTTGCCGTAGATCGCCTCGTATTTGCCCATGAGCTCCGGATGCGCTTGCGCGAGCCACTGCATGAACCACTCTCTGACGCCCGGGCGCAAGTGCAGCGCCGAGTAGACCACTGCGCTCGCACCGGCCTGTTTCGCGCGGCGAAGCGCCTCGTCGAGGTGGGCCCGGCTGTCGGTCAGATAGGGCAGGATCGGCATCAAGAAAACTGTGCAGTCCATGCCCTGCTCGCGAGCTGCCGTCACGGTGGCCAGTCGAGCCGCCGTCGAAGGAGTGCCCGGTTCGAGTGCCTTTTGCAGTTCGTCGTCGTACACCGCGATCGACATGGCCAGGTCCACTGGCACACGGCCGGCCGCCTCGGCGAGCAGGCCCAGGTCGCGCCGCAACAACGTTCCCTTGGTGAGGACGCTGAACGGAGTGCCACTGCCCGCGAGCGCTTCGACGATTCCCGGCATGAGCCGATAGCGGCCCTCCGCTCGCTGGTAGGGGTCGGTGTTGGTACCCAGGGCCACCGGTTCGCGCTGCCACGATGGCCTGGCCAGTTCCCGGCCGAGCACGTCGGCAACATTCACCTTGACCACGATCTGCCGGTCGAAATCCTCGCCGGCATCCAGGTCGAGGTAATTGTGCGTGGGGCGAGCGAAGCAATAGCGGCAAGCGTGCGAGCATCCTCGGTAGGGGTTGACCGTCCAGCCGAAGGGCAGCGCACCGCGGCCCGGTACTCGGTTCAGTGCGCTCTTGGCCAGCACTTCGTGGAAGGTCACCCCGTCGAACTCGGGTGTCTGCACCGAGCGGATGAGGTGCTGCAACCGGACGAGCGGGGGCAAGGCGGCTTGCCCGTCCGCGTCAAGGGCCTGGTTCTGCCAACGCATCCCGTCATTCGAACATAGGTTCGAACCGGGGTCAAGCAAGAGCGAGTCAGTCGGGTATCTGCAGAGCCTTCGCCGTTGCCGCAACCGTCTTCTCGGCGAGCGCAGGCTCGGCCGCCAGTGGCTTGCCGAAGCTCGGCACCATCTTGCGGATGCGCGGATTCCACTCCCCGAGCTTGTGCGGAAAGCACTGCTCGATGAGCCCGAGCATGATCGGCACTGCGGTCGAAGCCCCGGGGGATGCGCCGAGCAGGCCCGCAATCGTGCCGTCGCCAGAGGCGACCACTTCGGTGCCGAACTGCAGCACGCCGCCCTTTCGGGCATCCTTCTTGATCACTTGCACGCGCTGACCGGCCACGATCTTGTACCAGTCGTCTGGGTCGGCTTTCGGGAAGAACTCCTGCAACGCCGCGAACTTCGCGGACCTGCTTGCCAGCAATTGGCCGATCAGGTAACCGACGAGCGGCAGGTTCGCAAACCCCGCGGCGAGCATCGGCACGAGGTTGTGGAACCGGATGGTCGAGAACAGGTCGAACCACGAACCGGTCTTCAAGAACTTCGGGCTGAACCCCGCGTATGGGCCGAACATGAGGCTGGCCTTGCCGTCGATTATGCGGGTGTCCAGGTGCGGCACCGACATGGGCGGCGAGCCGACCGCGGCCTTGCCGTACACCTTCGCCGAGTGTCTCGCGACGAGTTCCGGGTTGTCCGTTCGCAAGAACTGGCCGCTCACCGGGAACCCGCCGTAGCCCTTGATCTCGTCGATGCCGCTCTTCTGCAGCAGTTTGAGCGCATGCCCACCCGCGCCCACGAACACGAACCGGGCGAACACCCGGCCTGGGGTGTACCCGACTTCGTGCTTGTAGTCGAGTTGCCACAGACCCGCCCGGGTGCGCTTGATCTTGGTGATACGCCGCTCGACCTCGAGCTTGACGCCGTTCTCGGCGAGATCTGCGAGCAAGTACCGGGTCAGCGCACCGAAGTCGACATCCGTTCCGCTGGCCATGCGCGTTGCCGCGATCGGCTGGCTCTTCAGCCGTCCCGGGATCAGCAACGGAGCCCACGAGCGGATCACGCGCGCGTCCTCGCTGTACTCCATACCCGCGAATAGCGGGTGGTCTTTGAGCGCCTCCCACCGCTTGCGCAAATAGGCGACGTTCGACTCGCCCCAGACGAAGCTCATGTGCGGCGTCGAGTTGATGAACGCTGAAGGCTCCGGCAAGTGCCCGGTGCCGACCAGATAAGACCAGAACTGCCTGGAGATCTGGAACTGCTCGTTGACTTTGACGGCGCTCGTGATGTCGATCTGGCCGTTGCGCTCGGGCGTGTAATTGAGCTCGCACAAGGCGGCGTGGCCGGTGCCTGCGTTGTTCCACGAGTTGGAGCTCTCGAGCGCCGGTTCGGGCAAGCGCTCATAGATGCGGATGTCCCAGTCCGGCTCGAGCTGTTTGAGGATGGCTGCGAGGGTGGCACTCATGATGCCACCGCCGATCAGGGCGACGTCGACGGTCTGGGGCACGCATCCAGTTTACGGCCCCAGCGACACTGTGCTTTCGCCGTCGTCGCCCCCTGAGGTTCCCACCCGTCTCCGCCCGAAGCTGGCGCCGTGCTCCCGGAATCGCGGCGACTTGCGCCCTTTTGCGCGATCGTGGCGCCATTTTCCGCGGAACGAGGGCGATAGCATGGCGGCGGTGAACACACGACCGGAGAGCGAAGCGGAGCATCCGCCGTACCGGTTCTGGCGGCTCGTGCTGATCGGACTGCTCGGGGGCCTACTCTCGGGTGCGTTCGGCGTCGGCGGCGGCATCGTGATGGTTCCGTTGCTGATCGTGATCGCCGGATTCGACCAGCGGCGGGCGTCCGCGACCTCGCTAATGGCAATAGTCCCCACCGCGATCGCAGGTTCCATCGGGTATCTCGCCGGTGGTCAAGTCGACTTCCTCGCGGCCGGATTCGTCGCAGCGGGCGGCGTCGCGGGCTCGTTCCTGGGCGCCACGCTGTTGCGCCGACTCCCCATCGTGTGGCTGCGCTGGATGTTCGTGGCGATGCTCGTTGTCGCGGCACTGCGCCTGCTGCTCGTCGCGCCAGAGCGGATCGCCGAACTCGAACTCGACTGGGTCGTCGCGCCCGGCCTCGTCGCGCTCGGATGCATCATGGGAATCGCATCGGGTCTGTTCGGCGTAGGCGGCGGCGTCATCGCCGTGCCCGGCCTGATCGCCATCTTCGGTGCGGGCGACCTGGTCGCCAAGGGCACGTCGCTGCTCGTGATGATCCCGACCGCTCTCATGGGCACCGCCACCAATTGGCGAAACCGTCTGGTCGATCTGCGCGCCGGCGCGACTGTCGGACTGGCTGCGACTGCCGCATCCTTCGGTGGCGTAGCTCTCGCGTTCGTGATCCCGGCCGGGCTCTCGGGCAGGCTCTTCGCGGCGATCGTGCTGTTCAGCGCCGGGCAACTCGCGTACCGTGCCATGCGATCCGGACGCAAATAGCGAACACGGGCTGTTCAGCCTTGCCACAGGGTGAGTCCAGATGGCGCCGCTATTGTGACCGGCTAACGCCACATCTGACGCCGCATGCCGAGCCGGCGTCGCGTAAGGACAGCAATGTTTGCGACTCACGTGGGCGTCGTCGCGGTTCTGTCCGGACTGCTCGTCGCTCCCGACCCGGTCTCGCCCCAGCCGACCACATCCGCCGCTGCGCCAACGCCCAGCACGGGCGTGACTTGCGAGTTGCTGGATCCGCTCGATCCCCTGCTCGAGGTGTGTCCCGAGCCGACGCCGGAGCCGTCGCCTACTGCCACGCCGACTCCCGAGCCGGAGCCAGAACCCGAACCTTCGTCGAGCCCGGAGCCCGCGCCTCAGCCCAAGCCGAAACCCAGCGCCTCGTCGGGCGGCACGAGCGGATCGGACTCCGGCTCGAGCACAGGCGGCTCCACCCGCGGCTCCACCAGCAGCGGCCCGAGCTCAGACTCCGGCAGCTATGCAACCGGCGATGCCACATCGCAAAGTTCGCTGTCCGGGCAACGGGACGCATCCGCTTCGGCCGGACCGGACGCCGGAACCGACTACACTCCCGAGCCGCGCTCGAGCTACGACTACCCGGCGATCCAGACCGAGAGCGACACGCGAGAGGAGACCGTCGCCACCTCGAATCGGGACGAGAACACCGGCAGCGGCATGCTCACCGGGTTGCTGACGATGGGCGCCCTCGCGAGCCTCACCCTGTACGCCCTGGCCGGCTACCTCAAGCTCGGCCAGCGCCGCGCACCCAAGCACAAGGCGTAGGCGGCGGAGGTCTCGATACGCCGCTTCGCGCTACTCGACCCACCGGGTATCGACACGCGCTTCGCGGCTACTCGACCCACAGGGTATCGACACGCGCTTCGCGCTACTCGACCCACAGGGTATCGACACGCGCTTCGCGGCTACTCGACCCGCCGGGTATCGACACGCGCTTCGCGGCTACTCGACCCACCGGGTATCGACACGCGCTTCGCGCTACTCGACCCACAGGGTATTGCCGGGGGTCGAGTAGCGCGGCCGCGGGCGGTCGCGCGTACCGAGACCCAACACCATCGCGTCGGGGCACGCTGGGCCGATACGCACCTCGAAGACTAGGCCCGAGATGGGCCTGGACTACTCGACCCACATGGGTTCGCCGGGGGCCGGCGAAATAGCCGCCTAGCTGCGCGTCCAGCAGATCGCGTAGC
>CAYRUW010000121.1:0-5742 GCA_964427465.1 uncultured Diaminobutyricimonas sp. | reverse complement strand
GCGCAAGTCTTTGACCATCTGGTACGGCGCGAGCACGTAGCTGCGCATCTGGTCGCCCCAGCTCGCGGTGATGGTGCCGGCGAGCTCTTTCTTGGCTGCGGCCTCCTGCTCGCGCTGCAGCAGCAGCAATCGCGACTGCAGTACGCGCATCGCCGCCGCACGGTTCTGGATCTGGCTCTTCTCGTTCTGCATCGAGATGACGATGCCGGTCGGCAGGTGGGTGATGCGCACGGCCGAGTCGGTGGTGTTCACCGATTGCCCGCCGGGCCCTGAGGATCGGAACACGTCGACCCGGATGTCGCTTTCCGGCACGTCGATGTGGTCGGTCTCCTCCATGAGCGGAATCACCTCGACGGCGGCGAAACTCGTCTGGCGTTTGCCCGCCGAATTGAACGGGCTCATCCGCACCAGCCGGTGCGTGCCGCCTTCGACGCTGAGCGTGCCGAAAGCATAGGGCGCGTCGACCTCGAAGGTCGCGCTCTTGATGCCGGCCTCCTCCGCGTAGCTCGTGTCGAGCACTTTCACCGGATAGCCGTGCTGCTCGGCCCAGCGCAAGTACATGCGCAAGAGCATCTCGGCGAAGTCCGCTGCATCCACTCCCCCGGCACCGGCCCGGATGGTGACGACCGCCGGCCGGGCGTCGAATTCTCCATTGAGCAGGGTCTGCACTTCGAGTTCGTCGATCACCTTCTGGATCGCGACGAGTTCGTCGCGTGCCTCCTGCGCGCTTTCCTCGTCGTCGGCCTCGTTTGCCAGTTCCACGAGCACCTCGAGGTCGTCCAGCCGGCGCTCGAGACCCGTGACTCGGGCGAGTTCTGCCTGCCGGTGGCTGAGTGCACTCGTCACCTTCTGGGCGTTCTCGGTGTCGTCCCAGAGGTCGGGCGCCGCGGCCTGTTCGCTCAATTGCTCGATCTCAGCTTGAAGCCGCTCGACGCCCACGACGCTGCGGATGTCGGCGAAGGTGCGGCGAAGGTCGGCGATCCGGTCGGAGAGGTCGAGATCGATCATTGCCGCACCAGCCTACCCTTGCCCAGACCCCGGAATACGGCGTGAGGGCGATGCTGGTCCCGCCACGTGCGGCGGCTGGCTCCCGGTCGCCGAGCGTTTGCCAGCGAAGGTGACAACGTAATCGCACGAGACCCCCTCCCAGGAACCAGGCGAGCTCGCGAGGCCGGCTGGCAGGAGAGGGGGCCGGCGCGGGTCTAGGATCGGGAAGACGATGGAACACGACGAGCAGCCCTTCCCATGGCGCTCAGTCGCACTCACCGCCTTCCTGCCGACCCTGCTCTTCGCGACGGGTGAAGGCGCGATCATCCCGATCCTGCCGATCGTGGCCGGCAATCTCGGCGCGTCGCTCGCGATTGCCGGGCTGATCTCGGCGCTGCTGCTGATCGGCGAACTCTTCGGTGACATCCCGAGCGGATGGCTCGTGAGCCGCATCGGCGAACGACCCGCAATGATCGGCGCCGCCGCGTCCTCCGTCGTCGGGCTCGTGATTTGCGTGCTGGCCCCGAATCCGTGGGCGCTCGGCTTCGGCGTGTTCATCATCGGACTCGCGACCGCGGTGTTCGCGCTCGCACGCCACGCGTTCATGACCAGTTACGTGCCGCTGCGCTACCGGGCGCGCGCGATCTCAAGCCTTGGCGGCTCGTTCCGGCTTGGCGTGTTCGTTGGGCCGTTCTTGACCGCTGGAGCGATTGCGGTCACCGGCACTTCGGCATCCGCGTTCTGGATCCACATCGTGCTGTGTGCAGCGGCCGCAGGCGTGCTGCTCGTGCTGAAAGACCCGGTACCGCCCGAAGGGACAGTGCCCGGCACCGACGGACGACCGCTCAAGGCCGGCGAAGCGCTCGTGGAGCAAGAAGCTCACGGTCTCTTCGGCACGATCTGGAAGAACCGCAGCGTGCTGCTCAAGGTCGGTTCCGGCGCCACGATCATCAGCGCGTTGCGCACAAGTCGCACCACCGTGCTCCCACTCTGGGCGGTGAGCATCGGCGTGAGCGAGGCGAACATCGCGCTCGTGATCGGGCTCGCAGGCGCGATCGATTTCGCGCTGTTCTACACGGGCGGTCAGATCATGGACCGCTGGGGCCGGCTCTGGGGGGCGATTCCGGCGATGGTCGGACTCGCGATCTCGCACGTTGTGCTCGCTACCACGCACGACCTCGACGAGAACACTGCGTGGTGGGTGGGGGTCGCGGTGCTTATGTCTGTCGCCAATGGGGTCAGTAGCGGCGTGATGATGACGCTCGGCGCGGACCTGGCCGATCCGCGCAACCCGGCGCCGTTCCTCGGCGCGTGGCGGTTCACAGGCGGGCTCGGCCGGGCCGGCGGCCCCACGGCCATCTCGGCGCTCACCGCGGCCGCCTCGCTGCCCATCGCGGTCGGAGCGATAGGCGTGCTCGGCTTCGTCGGCGTGGCGGTGCTCGCCCGTAACGGGCCGCGGTATCTGCCGCCGCGCAAGCGCCTGCCGCGCTGATCGGCGGATGCGACCGCCGGCTAGTTCTGCAGGCTGTCGATCATCTGATCGAAACTGGGCGCGTCGCGGTAGATGTCGAGGGGCCGCGCACCGTTTGTGCGGGTGACCGCCTCCGCGAGTTCCCGGCCCGCCCGTGCGATCCGGGCCGAGAGCGGATTCGCCTGCGCGCCCGCCCAATCGTCGGTCGCTGCGAAGACGGAGGTCGGCACGACCTCGGCTCGCAGGTACGTGAGCAGTGGACGCATCGAGTATTCGAGCGCCAGGGAGTGCCGCGCCGTGCCGCCGGTCGCGGCGAGCAGCACGGGCATGCCCGTGAGCGAATCCTTGTCGAGCACGTCGATGAACGACTTGAACAGGCCGGAGTACGTGGTCGTGAACAAGGGAGTCGCGAGCACAAGACCGTCGGCGCGGGTCGCCTTCTCGACCGCGGCGGCGAGCGGCTCGGCGGAGAAGCCGGTGAGCATGGCGTTCACGATGTCGTGCCCGAATTCGCGCAGTTCGATCGTCGACGCGGTCGCGTCGATACCGCGGCTGGAGAGTTCGGCCACGGTGGATTCGGTGAGCCGGTCGGCGAGCATTCGTGTCGAGGACGGCTCGCCGAGCCCGGCAGATATCGCGACGATCGTCTTGGCGGTCATGACTGCCCCCTTCCGGATGCGGCACCGATGCCGAACGCCGCACCGGAGGCCGCTTTGTCGCTTTCCGCGGTCCTGCCGGTCCAGCGGTCTTCGCCGTCGCGATGCGTACGCAATCGTGCACCTTCTTGTCGCGCTCTGGCGACGCGGTCGGCATGACTGGGCGGGTCGGCCGGCACGTGCGCAGGGCGCTTCAGTTCGTTCTCCCGGCGCAGGGCGGGCACGATCTGCTCGGCAAGGATGTCGATCTGTTCGAGCACCGTTTTCAGCGGCAGCCCGGCATGGTCGATCAGGAACAACTGGCGCTGGTAGTCGCCGACGTGCTCTCGCATGCTCGCGTACCGATCGATGACCTGTTGCGGCGAACCCACCGTCAACGGGGTCTGCGCGGTGAACTCCTCCATACTCGGGCCGTGCCCGTAAACGGGAGCGTTGTCGAAGTAGGGGCGGAATTCGTCGATCGCGTCCTGGGAGTTCTTGCGGGCGAAGAATTGCCCGCCGAGCCCGACTATGGCGGTGTCCGCGGTTCCGTGGCCGTAGTGCTCGAAGCGCTGGCGGTAGTGGCCGACCATCTGCTTGGTGTGGCTCATCGGCCAGAAGATGTTGTTGTGGAAGAAGCCGTCACCGTAGTACGCAGCTTGCTCGGCGATCTCGGGCGAGCGGATCGAGCCGTGCCACACGAACGGCGGCACGCCGTCCAGTGGTCGCGGGGTCGCCGTGAAGCCTTGAAGGGGAGTGCGGAAGCGGCCCTGCCAGTCCACGACGTCTTCCTCCCACAAGCGACGCAGCAGCGCGTAGTTCTCGATGGCGAGGTTGATGCCTTGACGGATGTCCTGACCGAACCACGGGTAGACGGGTCCGGTGTTTCCGCGCCCGAGCATGAGGTCCATCCGGCCGTCCGAGATGACCTGGAGCATCGCGTAGTCTTCGGCGATCTTGACCGGGTCGTTGGTCGTGATGAGCGTGGTCGCGGTCGACAAGACGATGTTCTTCGTGGTTCCGGCGAGGTAGCCGAGCATGGTGGTCGGCGACGAGGCCACAAACGGCGGGTTGTGGTGCTCGCCGGTCGCGAACACGTCGAGACCGGCCTGGTCGGCATGCTGGGCGATCTTGATCATCGATCGCACCCGCTCGGTGTCGTCGGGCGTCCGGCCCGTGGTCGGGTCGGTCGTGACGTCGCTGACGCTGAAGATGCCGAACTGCATTTTCCGAAACCTCTCGTGGTGATCCATGCGTTTGCATGTACACGGGTGGCAACCCGGCGAGACCGCTATATATTCCGTGCAAACAACTTTCGTGCAAGACAATTACGGCGCGGGTGGCGCTCAGGTCTTCCACTCGGTGTTCGCGCGATACAGCTCGCGCATCGCATCGGCGATCAGCCGGGCGCGTTCAACCCCCAAGACCCCGATGAAGTACTCCCGGTTCCGCGCCGCAACGAAGCCATTGAGCTTCGCGGCCAGTTCCGCACCAGCGGGCGTCAGTTCGATGTAGGTGACCCGCCGGTCCTCCCGGCCCGCGACGCGCTCGACAAGACCCCGATCGCTCAGGCGATCCGCGATCTTCGTGAACCCGCCGCTTGTGAACGAGGCCGCGCGGGCGAGTTTGGTCATCCGCGCCTTTCGCGCAGGCGTGCGGTGCAAAGTGAGCAGGGTCTCCGTCTCGGCCTCGTTCAAGTCGAAGGCAGACCGGATAGCTGCATGCAGCTTGCGGTTGGTGGCGTGAAAGCCCCTGATCGTAGTGCCCCAGAGCGCGACGGCCTCGGCATCGTCGGCCGGTTCGGCGGGCTGCGCGGTCATCGAATGCTCCGTTCGTGCGGGCGGCGGATGCTGCTCTCGCAGCTTAGCTTTCACGCAAGCAGATCGCTCGCAAGCTAAATCGGCTGGCAGCCGCGCACGTTCTTCCCAAGAGCGTGGGCGCACAAGAGCGCGCCGGTCAGCTCACGCGAAAGCGAACAACGGCGGCAGCACCACCACTACGAATGCCGCCCACGCTGCGAACACCGGCAGGTACCCGGTCTGCCAGCGTTCGGCGGCCGCAGTAGTGCCGCGTCCGGCGATGAGTCTCACCGACAGCCAAGCCGATCCGGCTAGGTTCACGACGAGCAGCAGGTTGATCCCGAGAGCGGCGACCCGGTTCGGCGTGAAGCCGAATTCGCCGATCCGGGCGAGCATCGACCCGAGCACGAGCAGATCGAGCACGAGCGCCGCGAGAACCGCCGCGAACCGGATGACGTCCGCGGCACCGGCCCGCCGCAACGGATCGCGCGCCGAGAGACCGTAGAGCACGAGACCGAGCACGACGAGCAGCAGAAGGTCGAAAACCGTGAGCAGGTCGCGATCGAACTCGCGACCTATGCCGGCGAGAGCATACGCAACGGCGGATGCCACGAGCATCGTCGCGAACAACGGCGTGAAGATGGCGGTGAGCACCGGGGCCATGTTCTCGATGACGCTCTTCTTTGCCTCCACGAGCCACGCCGAGACGACCACGGCGGCAACCGCGCCCGAAGGGAGCACCCAGAGCACCACCTCGTCGATCGCTTCGGGGGCCACCGGTCCGAGCACGAGCGTGGTCAATCCGATCAGCACGCCACCGCCGAGCGCGATCAGCACGTAGTAGATGAAC
>CAYRUW010000120.1:0-5767 GCA_964427465.1 uncultured Diaminobutyricimonas sp. | reverse complement strand
ACGCACTGCCGCTGGCGGCGATCGCACTCGTCGGGATCCTTGCCGGTTGCGCCCAATCCACAGGGGATGCGGCCGGCCGGCTCGCCGGCGACTGGCAACTCGTTTCCGGCTGGGACTCGGCCGGCCCTCTCGAACCCGGTGATGCGCACGTGACCCTCCTCGTCGACGGCGAATCCGCTGGCGGCCGCGCGGCGTGCAACACCTACTCGACCGCGATCCGCGGCGTGATCGAAGACCTGACCATCGACCCGGCCACCCGCACCGAGATGGCGTGCCTGGAGCCCTGGCTCATGGAACTCGAGAACCGCTATCTCGCAGCGCTTGCCACGGTGAACTACGCCGAAGTCGACGTGGACTCGCTGCGGCTGCTCGGGGAGGGCGTCGAATTGCAGTTCGAGCCGATCCCGCCCATCGAGGCCGAGGCACTGACCGGCACCCGGTGGCAGTTATCGGGCCTCGTCTACGGTACGGGCCCGGACGCGACCGTCGCGAGTGCGATCGGAAGCGCGCACCTCATCCTGCACGCGAATGGGCGGCTGGAAGGCGACGGCGGCTGCCGTGGCTTCGAAGGCCGGTATGACGCGCACAACGGCGAGATCACACTCGGCGAGCTGAACGTGCAAGCCGCGGACTGCCCGGGCGAGTACGTCGACCAGGAGGAGCTCATCATCACGGTTCTTCAGAACGGAGTCCGGGCACAAGTCGAAGGGCGAACGCTCACGCTGACATCGATGGTGGGGTCGGGCGCGCTCGAGTACAAGGCCGATTCGTAGTCGCCCCTGCCATGCCGGCACACCCAGTGTGCTGCCAGTCACCGTGCGTACCGTCGCTGCCATGAGCGACCCGAACACGCCGCCCGGTGCGCCCGAGGTGCCCGGCGGGCCCGAACCGGTTCCACCGAGCCCCGCTCCCCCGCCCTCGCCGTCGCCGAATCCGCTGCCCGAACCCGATCCAGAACGGCCAGGCCCCGAGCCCGAACCCATGCCGCGCCCAGATCCTGAACCGTTCCCGGCACCGGATCCGGAACCGTATCCTTCGCCCGACCCGGACCCGTTCCCACCGGAACCCAGGCCAGATCCCACGCCCTGACACCCGAAGGCGGCCCATTCGTGGCAATGGCGTGAACGCCTCAGCCATTTCGCGACTCTGCCCGAACTTCCGGAAGGCGGAGCTAGTTCGGGCGGCACTCGCTTTCGCCCTGAAGGGTCATCGCCTCCGCGCTCACCCGGAAGATGAACAGATCGCCCGCATCGTTGTGCGCGGTCAGTTCTCGCACATCGCCCACGTGGTTCTGCTCGATCGAATACCCCTCGTGCTGCCAGAGATCCCTGACCGTCTCGAGCGCCCCGGCACGCGAACCGGGTGCGCCGCTCAGCCGGAGCGCCGGATACTGGATGCCGTCCGCGAACAACGGGACGGTGCAATTCCTGGGGGTGGGGTCGTCGAGATTGGCCCAGTCGCCACCCAGCGCATCCTGGGTCTCGTCGAGCACCTCGAGCAGACGCTCCCGGGCCTGCTCGGGGGTCGCCCCACTGCCCTGGCTCAAGGCGCAACCGCTGATCCCAGCGATGCCCACGGCAAGAGCGGGAACGAGCAGAAGCTGACGTCTCATCCTGACCAATCGCACGAAGCGCTTGGCCAACGTATCACCCCGTGTACGCGAGAGTGCGCAACTGGTCGGTAGAAGTGCCGTCTGTCACGAGCTGTTCCTGGTCTATTCCGATGAGCGCCAGGTTACGCAGCGACTCGGTACCAGCGCCGAAGTACTCGTTGTGACCGGTCGAAGCGGCGAGAATCTCGTTGGTGATGACATCGATGCCCCCGGCGACGCTCATCCGTTTGGCGCCGTAGGCTTCGGCACCCGGATCGCTGCCGAAATAGGCACTGTTGGGTATCGGATCCCACGCTGCCTCACCGACGAAAACATTGCCCGCGCGTACATGGAGTTCGTCGACCGATTGTGCAGCGCTGCCCGGGGAGCCGATGAGCGCGAGCCCGTCCACCCAGAAGTCGCCATCGGTCAATGCCATGAGCGCGGCCGTCGAACCATAGGAATGCGCGAGTATCGACACATAGGGCTCGTGCGCCGTGCGTGCCGCTTGAAGGCCACCGACGATCGCGGCGAGCGCATCCCGGCCCTCATAGGCGAGATCGAGCGAACCCACGTTGAGCAGGTGCGGGGTCTGGTACCCGATCCACGCGACCGTGGCCACGGTGGACTCGTCGCCATCCTGCGCGTGCTCGCCCAGCAAACGCAACCACGACACCTGCTCCTCATAGAGCCGCGCGGCGGTGTCCGTCCACTCGCCCATCAAAGTGCCCGCGCCGAAGAACATGCCGGGCACCAGAAAGCTCACATAGTCGGCGGACTGCGGGTCACCGATCGAGATCGCCACTTTCGGCTCGTCGGTCAGGTCGAGCGAAAGCAGCAGGCGCTGCGGCACCGACCGCCCGTCGCCGAGCGCAGCCTGCACCTTCGACAGCGATGCGACACGCTGCTCCAAGAGAGCGCCCTCCGCTCGTCCCACGCCGGATGCGAGCTGCTCCTCGAGCGCTCGGATCGAATCGGCGAGGAATGTCCGGTTCGCAGGATCGCGGTATCCGAACGGCACGCCGTCGAGGTTGCCGACGAGTTCTGGCGCTTTCGCTGCCAGCAATTCACGCTTGGCCGGGGCGAGACTGCGCCACCATCTGTTGACCGCTTCCGGATGAGGGTGCGCGTCGAGTACCGCGCGCACGGCAAGCGACCGCCCGGCCAAAAACGCTTCGACGGCTGCGGCGGGTTGCACTCCCAGCTGACGCAGCAGAGCCATCCCGTGCAACTCCGGCAGCCGGGCCGGGTCTATCGCCGAGACCGGTCCGACCAGACTCACCGGTGCGCCGTCCACCTGGAATCGCCCGTGCCGGGCAAGCGAGAAGTTCTGCGCGACACCGCGCTCGGCAAAGGCATCGGAAGAGCTCGCGCCTGGACGCGGGTCGCCCACGAGCGCGCCCTCGCCAGCGAGACCGGCTTGCGCGGACGGTGACTCGGCCACTGCGACAGGCCCTGCCACTGCCGGCTGGCCCGGAGGCACCATAGCGGCCTCGGCGACCAATGCCAGTGCCCCCGAGGTAACAAGAACGGCTGTCAGCCTAAACAGCAATCCCAGTGGTCCCCTTGTCCGACCCGGCGTCCCCCGAAATGAGGCGCCGCGCAGTAATTGTACGCAGGTTCTACCCCAGGAATGGGGCCTGGACCAAATAAAACCTGGATGCAACCTGTGCGCCGGCTGTTCGCCTTCGACAGGCTGGTGGCTCCGCGCCGGGCGTCAGCGCGTCCCCGGAACGGGAAACCGGGATTACGGGCGTTCGAGCGCGTCCGGCCCGCCTTCGACCAATCGGCGGAATTGCGCTGCGTCGATGATGGGCACGCCGAGCTCCTGCGCCTTGGTGAGCTTCGAACCGGCACCGGGACCGGCCGCCACGAAATCCGTCTTCTTGCTCACACTGCTCGCGGCCTTGCCACCCGCGCGGATGATCGCTTCTTGCGCTTCCTCCCGGGTGAATCCTTCGAGCGCACCAGTCGCGACCACCGTGAGCCCGCTCAGCGGCCCCGCAGACTCACCCTCTGCCCCCGGACCTGGATGGCCAGGCGTGGCCATCCGCACCCCCGCGGCCTGCCAGCGTTCCACGATCTCGCGATGCCAGTCGACTTCGAACCACTCGAGCACCGCATCCGCGATGATGCCGCCCACACCCTCGACCGAGGCGAGCTCCTCGCGGGTTGCCGAACGCATCGCATCGACCGAACCGAAGTACTGTGCGAGCGCGCGGGCCGCGACCGGGCCCACATGCCGGATGTTCAACGCGACGAGCACCCGCCACAGTTCCTTGGTCTTCGCCTTCTCCAGCTCGGCGATGAGTCCGAGCGCCGCTTCGGAAGGGTGCACCACCCGATGGTTCTTCTTGATGCCTGCCCGGCGCCGCTCGGCCGGGTCCATGTTCTCGGATCCCGGCGGGTATTCGAAGGTGACCCGCTGGAACGGCTGGCGGCGGCGTGCGGTGCCGTCGTCGTCGAACTTGATCAGTCCGGTCTCGGCATCGCGCACAACGACCTCGATCGGAATCAGATCGTCGAGCGTCAAATCGAACAGCGCGGCCTCGGTCACCAGCGGCGGGACCTCGGGCACCTCCGGCTGAGTCAGTGCGGCAGCACCGACCTCGCCGAGCCCTTCGATGTCGAGTGCGCCACGCGAGCCGATGTGCTCGACGCGACCACGCACTTGCGCGGGGCAGCTGCGGGCGTTGGGGCACCGCAAATCTATGTCGCCCGCTTTCGCGGGGGCGAGCCTCGTTTCACACTCTGGGCAATACTCCGGCATCGTGAACTCGCGCTCGGTGCCGTCGCGCAGCTCGACGACCGGACCCAGCACCTCCGGAATCACATCGCCCGCTTTTCGCAGCACGACCGTGTCGCCGATCAGCACGCCCTTGGCCTTCACGACCTCCTGGTTGTGCAGGGTGGCCTGGCGGACCTCGCTCCCCGCCACGCGCACCTTCTCCATCACCGCGAATGGTGTGGCCCGCCCCGTGCGCCCCACGCTCACGACGATGTCGAGCAGCTTGGTGTTCACTTGCTCGGGCGGGTATTTGTAGGCGATGGCCCAGCGAGGAGCCCGGCTGGTGGCACCGAGTTCGTCGTGCAATGCGAGCTCGTCCACCTTCACCACGACGCCGTCGATCTCGTGCTCGACACTGTGCCTTCTGGCCCCGTAGTGCTCGATGAACTCGATCGCCGCATCCGCCGACTCCGCCACTCTCGAATGCGCACTGGTCGGCAGGCCCCAGGATGCCAGGAGCGTGTAGACCTCGCTTTGCGTTGCGACCGGCGGGTCCGGCCACGCGCCGATGCCATGCACGAGCATGCTCAGCCGTCGGATGCGCTCTCGCATCCGCTCCAACTGCTCCGGAGTCTTGCCTTCCTCTTTCTGTCGAAGGCTCCCCGAGGCAGCGTTGCGCGGGTTGGCAAAGACTCGGTCTCCGGCCCTGGCCTGCACCGCATTTAGCGCCGCGAAATCGTCGAGGGTGAAGAACACCTCCCCGCGGATCTCGACGATCTGCGGATGCCCCGTGCCGGCCAGGCGGGTCGGGATCGTCGCGATGTGGGCGACGTTCTCGGTCACGTCCTCGCCGACCACGCCGTCGCCGCGGGTGGCCGCAGAAGTGAGCCGGCCGTGCTCGTAGCGCAGGTTGATCGCGAGTCCGTCGATCTTCAGCTCGCACAGGTATGCGACGCGCCGGCCGGCGTCGCGCTCCACCCGCGCCGCCCATGACTCGAATTCCGCGCGACTGAACACGTTGTCGAGGCTCAGCATCCGCTCTGCGTGCCGCACGGGTGCGAAAAGGGTGGTCTGCGCGCGGCCGCCGACGGTTTGCGTGGGGCTGTCCTGTCCCTGCAATTCCGGGAATTCGCGCTCTAGCGCCTCCAGCCGGCGCATGAGCGAGTCGTACTCCTCGTCGCTCGCGAGCGCGGCCTCCCGCTCGTAGTACGCCTCGCGCAGTTCGAGGATGCGCGAGGTCAGCTCGTCGGCTTCCGCACGTGCGGCGACCAGCTTCGGATTCTCATGCTGAGGCAATTGCTCGCCGATGCCCGATTGCTCGTTCACACCCGTCACGTGCTCAGTCTAGGTAGCCCCTACGAGACCCCCGCGACATCCCTCTTGACGACCGTCGTGACCCACCCCGGAGGTGTGACTTGCGGGCTTTTGCGTCGCGCCACGGCGTGGCG
>CAYRUW010000119.1:0-5780 GCA_964427465.1 uncultured Diaminobutyricimonas sp. | reverse complement strand
GCTGCCGCACGATCTCTTCGGCGGCCTCGAGGTTGTTCTTCGTCACGGTCTCTTCGAGGTTCCCCCCGGAGCCTACGAACTTGCCCGTGTTGACATCGATCACCGTCATCGCCTCGGTGCGATCGATCACGAGGGAACCGCCCGACGGCAACCACACCTTGCGATCGAGCGCTTTCTCGATCTGCTCGGTTATCCGGTACTCGTCGAACGCGTCGCGCTCTTCGGCGTAGATCTCGACCCGGTCGAGCAGGTCGGGCGCCACCGCCTTGAGGTATCCCTCGATCGTCGACTTCGCATCGTCGCCGGCGATTACGAGCTTCTGGAAGTCTTCGTTGAAAACGTCGCGCACGATCTTCACGAGCAGGTCGGGCTCGCTGTGCAGCAGCGCGGGCGCTTGCACGGTCTCCACTTGCTTGCTGATCTGGGACCACTGCTCGGTGAGCCGGTTCACATCGCGAGTGAGCTGCTCGTCGGTCGCTCCCTCGGCGGCCGTGCGAACGATCACGCCGACGTTCTCAGGCAGCACCTCTTTGAGGATCTTCTTGAGCCTTGCCCGTTCCGTGTCGGGGAGCTTGCGGCTGATGCCGTTCATCGAGCCGTTCGGTACATAGACCAGATACCGGCCCGGAAGGCTGATCTGGCTGGTCAGCCGGGCTCCCTTGTGGCCCACCGGGTCTTTCGTGACCTGCACGAGCACGCGATCGCCGGGCTTGAGCGCGAGCTCTATCCGCCGCGGCTGGTTCTTGCCCTCGCCCTCTGCGGCGCTCGCGGCATCCCAGTCGACTTCGCCGGAGTAGAGCACCGCGTTTCGCCCGCGGCCGATGTCCACGAATGCCGCTTCCATGCTCGGCAGCACGTTCTGCACCCGGCCGAGGTAGACGTTGCCGATGAGCGAGGCGTCTTGGTTCCGGGCCACGTAGTGCTCGACGAGCACGCCGTCTTCGAGCACGCCGATCTGGATGCGACCCCCTTTGGAGCGCACGACCATGACCCGGTCGACGCTCTCCCGGCGGGCCAGGAACTCCGCTTCGGTGATGACGGTGCGCCGGCGCCCGGCGTCCCTGCCGTCGCGTCGGCGTTGCTTCTTCGCCTCGAGCCTGGTCGAGCCTTTGACCTTCTGCGGTTCGGTGATCGGCTCCGGCTGCTTCCGCTGGCGGGTCTTGACCGTGGAGTTCTGGTCGCTGCCCGAGTCGCGAGGTTCGTCGCCGGAGCGCCGGCGGTTGCGCCGCCGCACGGATGTCGTGCCCGACTCGCCTGCTTCGTCGCCGCGGGACGCACGCGGCGGCGCCATCGTAGGCAGGTCGGGCGCCTGGAACAGGAGCGAGGTCGTGGCGCGTGCCGGCTGCCCGACGGAGTCGTTTTCGTGTGCCGCGCTCTTAGCAGACTTCTTGCCTGTCGCGGGCCGCTTGGCCGGCTTCTGCTCCGCTTCTGCGTCCTCGGCACCCGTGGACTTAGTCGCACTCTTACGGGCTGCCGCCTTCCGCGGCGCTTTCGGTTCCGCCGATTCACCTGCGGTTACGGCAGCCTCGGATGCGTCCGACCCGGTCTGCGCGGGAGCGCCCGCCTCGCCGGCGACGCCCACATCCGCGGCGGGCTCGGTCTTCGCCGACCGCCTGCGGGTCGTCTTGGCCGGCGATGCGGGTTCGGCGGTCTCCCGATCGCGCGGAGCCTCAGCCGACGTGTGGTCCGGCCCGATCGCGTCCACCGTACCGGACGCTACGTGCTCGGTCGCCTTCTTGGCGCTCGGCCGGCCAGTTCGCTTCTTCGGCGCGGCTTCTTGCTCGTCTTTGCCGGCAGCACCGGCTGGAGGATCGTTTTCGTTTGTATTCACCATCGCTGGTGCACCCCTTGCCCGGGCGGCAGCCCGCTCCGGGTACTCTCGAGCGGCCGCCCCACAAGGGCGCCGCCAACACTGTCAGTCAACCGATCGGCGTGTGGCGCGTGCTCTGCAGCACCGATCGAAGGTGCCCTGTCACTGCACCCGCGGAACTGGCCATCCGACACGGAGCAATCCATGCTCACGTGGCCCGGTTTCATGCCCGGAAAAGCCTTCATTGGCGCCGTGCCGAGCGGTTCTCGGCCGACTGCAATCCATTATCGCATGTGCGAGCATGACCCGCGACGCTTGTGCAATAATCCGACGGTGACGAGCGAGACTCACGAACGGCCTCCCTATGCATTCGCATCGCTGCTGATCATCACCGGGCTCCTGGGCTGGTTCGCGGCCTTTTCGATAGCGCGTCAGGCCTTCGTCTATGCCGCGCCGCCGACGGATGAACCGGACCTGTGCCGGGTGAACGAGATTCTGCGATGCTTCCCCGTGTACTTCTCGCCCGAAGGCTCGGTTTTCGGGTTTCACAACGAGCTGATCGGGTTGGCCGGATGGGTCGCACCCGTGTTCGTGGGAACCGCACTCCTGGCCGGAGCACGCTTCGCGCGATGGTTCTGGCTGACCTTCGCCGCGGGCGTGACCCTGGCCGCGGGTTTCACGGCGTGGCTGATATGGCAGGGTGTGTTCGCGATCGCGACCCTTTGCCCGTGGTGCCTGGTCACGTGGGCGGCGATGATCCCAACCTTCCTTGCAGTGGTTCTATACACCGTCAAAGAAGGTCACCTGCCCGTAGGCAACCGGCTGCGCGCGACGGCCGAGGCGGCATTCGCTTGGATCCCGATGATGACACTGGCGCTCTACCTGCTCGTCGCGGTGGTCGCGCAATTGCGTCTCGACCTGCTCGCAGTGCTGAGCGCACCGCCTATCAGCGGTTCTTGAAGTAGGCGAACAAGTGGCGCTCGCGAGTCAATCCGACGGCCGTGACCGCGCCGGCAACAGCGGCAGCGGCAGCGGACAGTGGCGCGCGTACGGCCAGCAGCGCCAGCGCCGCGATGTCGGTCGCGTCTGCCGCGGACACTTGCCACACGAGCACCGGCGATGCCAGTAGCATCGAGGCCACGATCCACGCGGCGCACTCAATTAGCACGATCGTAAGCAGAGCGGACTTCGCGACGCCGGAATGCATGGCGGAAGCCAGTTCGAGCCTGCGAATCCGGACGAATAAGTAGCCGAGCACGAAGGCGCCCAGAGCGGCGGCTGCAGGCGCGAAGCGCGATATCCGCTCATCGAAGGCGCGACGCCCGCCGAACTCGGCGCCCAGCCGGGTATTCAGTTGCGAGAGTGCCGGCGCATTCTGCGGGTCGTCGCCTCCTGCCGGCAGCGCCGCCGTACGGAGCAGGCTTTCATACTGCTGCGATTGCGGCCATGCATCGAGCCAGCATTCATCGAATGGCGCGGTTGCCGGCTTCGGCACGAGAGCGGCATATCGATAGCCAGGTCGCCTGCCGTCGTCCGGGTATTCGTAGATGCCTTCAACGAAGGCGATGCCCGTCGACAGGTCCAGCCGATCGCCGGTGCCGACCCCCAGGGTTTCCGCGGCATCGTGGGACAAGTAGACGCCCGGTCGCGCGCCGGCGCCCGACCCCGCTTCGAACAGTGCGACCAGGCCCCCGCTGACCTCGAATGCCGGAATCGGACCGCGCGGCAGCGCCGCGACGGCGAGGTCGTCGGCCGAAACCCGGATGGCGCCGGCCGCGCGCACCCCGGGTACCGCCGAGAGGGCGTCGCAGGCGTCGCCGTCGATCGCTCCGGGAGCGGTGAGCGTGAGAATCGACGCACCCGCGCTCTGGTATTCGTGCGCCGAGCCGATGATCCCCTGGACCTCCGCAACCTCCGCAAGGCTCAGACCAGCGCCGACCGCGAACAAAGCGAGTGCGAAGGCGGTGGCTCGACTCACCCCCGCGGCGAGATTGCGAATCGCCTCCCCGGCGATGGCGGATAAACGTAGACCTTTGGCCGGTCGGGGTCCACGGGTCATGCGTAATCCGCGAGGTCGATATGGTCGCTGCACGATTGCCGGGTTCTCGCGTCGTGCGTGGCAACCACGACGATCGAACCCGAGTTCGACAAAGCACCGAGGGTCGCATTCACGGTCGCGGCTGTGTGCACATCCAGTTGTGCGGTCGGCTCATCCACCAGGAACAGATCCGGTTCCGCGGCCATCCCCCGCGCGAGCATCAGCCGTTGCGCCTCGCCTCCGGACAGGGCGCGGAACTCGCGTGTCGCCAACGGGAGCAGATCGAACCGGTCGAGCAGTTCCATCGCGCGAGGTTCGGCCTGGGCTCTCGTCATTCCTCGCGCCAGAAACGGCAGCACCACATGGTCGAGCGCAGTGCGCCGCGCCACCCCGTGCGGGTTCTGAAACACCCAGCCGATACGTTCGACGCCGTTGCGGTCGATCCAGCCCTGCTGCGGTTCGATCCAGCCCGCGAGGATGCCCAGCAATGTGCTCTTGCCGGAACCGGAAGGTCCCGTGAGCGCATAGACGCGTCCGGGTTCGAGCGTCATGCTCAGGTTAGTGAACAGGTCGGGCTGACCTGCGAAGCCATGGCCGAGGCCCGCAATCCTCAGCGGCATGACAGCGACTTGTCGGGATGCACTTGCACTGTGCGCGCCGGTTCGCCGGCCGGGAAGGTCACAAGAGTCGTGCCGAGTTCACTGCCGACGAGGTCGACCTCCCGCACTTCACCCGACTCGATCACGCAACCGGCCGATCCTTGGGTGCCGAAAATCGAGCTGGGCGGGACCACCGATGCGGTGAGCGGTTCCGCAAGGGACATTTGCAAACGCAAAGGACCCGGTTGCTCGCTCCGGCTCATTTGCTCGAACTGGTCGGATTCGGCAATGCGCACGAGCGACTCAGGGTCGGTCACCCGTAGCTCGTCGTTCAGCGCGACGGTTTCGCCATCGACCAGGAGCACACGGTCCCCCGGGGCGAGCCCATCCGGCGTGCGCACCACGGTAGCGGCGGTGAACCGCGCGGGAAAGGACACGAGACTCTCCCCGTACTGTGCGAAGCCGCCCAGCGACGGGCACGACTGGGCGCTCGACCCTGTCTGCTGCAGCCAGGCAATGCGCTCGGCGGGAATCACACCACTCGGTGCTGTGCCACCTGCGTGCTCCATCGCCCGGGAGAAGGCGCGCAACGTGGCCCAGCCGACGACTCCATCTGCATGGTCCAGGAAGCCGAGGCGCACGAGCTCTTGTTGCAACGCTCGCACGTCGTCGCCCCGGCTGCCGTAGCGCAAGTCGCGCCATGGCGGCGTCGCGGTGGCGAGGTTCAGGATCACCGATCCGTCGATGCTGACCGTTGAGGCGCCCGACTCGATCGCGCCGCCCACCGTGCAGTTCGAAGCGGTGATTCTGCCTGCCCTCGGTGCCAGCAAACCGGAACCGGGCTGTTCGATCAGCTGCACCTCGACCGTTCGAGTGTCGACGAATTCGACCTGGGTGACATTCACCGAGTCGACGGCGAGCGCATTGTCGATCGTCGGCGGCACGGGTGCACGGGCCAGCGCGATCGCGACGGCAGCGCCGGTCGCGGCCGCGCAAAGCCCTACAAGCCACACATGCGACCATGCGGGGCGCGCCGATGTCGCCGCCGAAGTCCGCCGCCGAACGAGTCGGAGCGTGACCGGCGTGCCTCGTGTGCGCTTACTCACTGGGCCATGGTGTCGAGCGGATCGAGAACGCACTTACTGAACTCGGGTCCGTCGAGGTTGAACGGGTACTCCCCCGACGCGGTGTCGAGCTCGTAGTCCCGTGCCGTGTAGCTCTTGTCGACGACGCCAGACTTCACGAGGCAATCCGCCATCAGCGTCGGCTCGTCGATGTTCTCCGGGTTCCGCCGGATGATCCAGTACGCGGCGTTCACGAGCCCCTGAGCGGA
>CAYRUW010000118.1:0-5809 GCA_964427465.1 uncultured Diaminobutyricimonas sp. | reverse complement strand
CGCGGGCGCGATGACCAGCGTGACCACGGTCTCCGGTGCGATCGCTTTCGGCGCCTACGATCTGGCGATCGCGGGCGGTGTGGAGCACATGGGCCGCCACCCGATGGGTTTCGGCGCCGATCCGAATCCGAGGTTCCTCGCCGAAAAGCTCGTCAGCGCCGACGCGCTAAACATGGGCAAGACCGCGGAGCGAATCCACGACAGGTTCCCGCACCTGACGAAGGAGCGCTCGGATCGCTTCGCGATGCGCAGTCAGCACAAGGCCCAGGCGGCATACGAGGCGGGCAAGATCCAGCCCGATCTCGTGCCTGTGGCCACGCGTAGCGACTCCGGCTGGGGGCTCGCCACGAGGGACGAGTCCATGCGGCCGGACACGAGCATGGAAGGCCTTGCCGGGCTGAAGACTCCCTTCCGCCCGCACGGCAAGGTGACCGCCGGGAACGCCTCCGGACTCACCGATGGCGCGACCGTGTCGCTCATAGCGAGCGAAGAAGCGGCCAAGCAATTCGGGCTCAAACCGAAGATGAGGCTCGTGAGTTTCGCCTTCAACGGCGTCGACCCCGAAATCATGGGGCTCGGTCCCGTGCCCTCCACCGAGAAGGCGCTGCGCAAAGCCGGACTCGAGATCGATGACATCGGCTTGTTCGAACTGAACGAGGCATTCGCCGTGCAAGTGCTCGCACTGCTCGACCATTTCGGCATCGATGACGACGATCCCCGGGTGAACAAGTGGGGCGGCGCGATCGCCTTCGGTCACCCGCTCGCCTCATCGGGGGTGAGGCTCATGATCCAGCTCGCCCGGCAGTTCGAGGAGCATCCGGATGTCAGGTACGGCCTCACCGCGATGTGCGTCGGACTCGGTCAGGGTGGTTCGGTGATCTGGGAGAACCCGCACTACAAGGGCAGGAAGTGATGGCCATGGAGCAGTTCGAGCAACTCGCGGCACTCGCGAAGGACGAAGTGGTCACGCACTCGTTCGTGCGGGATGTGCCGATCTCGGCGGGCAGAACGCTGGCCCTTGTCACGCTCGACAACGGTCGAGACCACACGAGGCCGAACACGCTCGGCCCCGCTTCGCTGCTCGAGTACGCCCAGACCCTGGATCGATTGGCCGAACGCGCCAAGCTCGGCGAGATCCATGCCGTTGCCGTGACGGGCAAGCCGTTTATTCTCGCTGCGGGTGCTGACCTCTCCAAAGTGTCGCAGTTGCCGAACCGCGAGGTGGGCAAGCAAATGGCGCAATTGGGCCATTATGCACTCGGCAAGCTCGGCGAGCTCGAAGTGCCATCGTTCGTGTTCATCAATGGCCTGGCGCTCGGCGGTGGTGTCGAGATCGCACTCAACGCGCATTACCGCACGATCGACAGCTCGATTCCGGCCCTCGCCCTGCCCGAGGTGTTCCTCGGGATCGTGCCGGGCTGGGGCGGGGCCTGGCTCGTGCCCAACCTCATCGGCATCGAGAACGCACTCAAGGTGGTGATCGAGAACCCGCTCAAGATGAACCGCACGCTCAAAGGCCCGGAGGCTTTCGAACTCGGTCTCGCGGACGCGATGTTCAGTCCGGCGAACTTCTTGGAGGATTCGATCCGATGGGCCGACGACGTCGTCTCGGGACGGGTGAAGATTTCGCGGCCGAACGAGCCGGGCCGGATCGAACGTGCAGTGAAGTGGGATGCCGCCATCGGCATCGCGCGAAAGATGCTCGTGAACCGAATCGGCGAGGTGCCGAAGGCGCCGTACGCGGCACTGGACTTGCTCAAAGCCGCCAAGAAGACCGATCGGCGTACGGGCTTCGCTGCCGAAGACGAAGTGCTGGCCGACCTGCTCGCTGGAGACCAGTTCCGCGCAAGCATCTACGCTTTCAATCTTACTCAGAAGCGGGCACGAAAGCCGGTCGGCGCGCCCGATCCGGAGCTCGCGCGGCCAGTCACCAAGGTCGGCGTACTCGGTGCGGGTCTCATGGCCAGCCAATTCGCCTTGCTGTTCGTACGCCGGTTGCAAGTGCCGGTCGTGATCACCGACCTCGACCAGGAGCGCGTCGACAAGGGGGTCGGCTACATCCGCGATGAGGTCGACAAGCTACGGGCGAAGAACCGCATTTCGGGCGACGAGGCGAACCGGCTCAAGAGCCTTGTCACGGGCACCACGAAAAAAGAAGACTACGCAGATTGCGACTGGGTGATCGAGGCGGTTTTCGAGGAACTCGCCGTCAAGCAGCAGGTCTTCGCCGAGATCGAGCAGCATGTGGCGCCCGAGGCTGTTCTCGCCACGAACACCTCGTCATTGTCGGTCGAGCAGATCGGCGCGAAGCTCAAGCATCCGGAACGAGTGGTCGGCTTCCACTTCTTCAACCCGGTCGCAGTGATGCCGCTCGTGGAGGTCGTGCGTTCGCCTAAGACGGACGACGAGACGCTGAGCACGGCGATGACCATCGCGGGCAAGCTCAAGAAGAACGCGGTCATCGCCAAGGACTCCCCCGGATTCGTCGTCAACCGCGTTCTGGCGCGGCTGCTCGGCGAGGCGATGCACGCCGTGGACACTGGTACACCGTTCGAGGTCGTCGACCAGGCCGTGGCACCGTTCGGCCTGCCGATGACCCCGTTCGAATTGCTCGAGCTCGTCGGACTGAAGGTCGGCGCGCACGTGCTCGACACCCACAATGCCGCGTTCCCCGATCGGTTCTTCCGCAGCGACAACCTGCACCGGCTCGCCGAGCACGGCAGGATCTTCGAGCGGGACGCGAACGGCAAGATCAAGGGCTACGACAAGAAGGCGATCGAAATCGTCTCCGGCGGAAAGACCCCGATTACCGGCGACGACTTCCGGCGCCGGCTCGAAGACGGGCTAGCCGATGAAATCAAGCGCATGCTCGACGAGCAGGTCGTGAGCGCTCCCGAAGACATCGACTTGTGTCTCATCCTCGGCGCGGGCTGGCCATTCCACATGGGTGGCGCCACGCCCTATCTCGACCGTGTGGGCGCCTCCGAACGCGCGTTCGGCGATACCTTCCACCATCCGCCCATCCGCGGCGTGTCGTAGCGAGAGCGGACGACGTAGCGACCAGCGACGTAGCGACCCGACGATCCGAGCGCTACTGCGGAGCGGATCCGGTTGCTGCGGCCGACTCGGTTTCCGGAGCGGGCTCGGCTGCGGGTTCCGCAGCGGTTGCCACTGGAGGCTTGCGCACGAAGAACGAAACGACGACCGCCACGGCCGCGACTGCGGCACCGAACGTGAACGCCCACTGGATGCCGCCCGCAAGCGAATGCACTTCGCTCGCCCCAGACTCGGCCAGAGCCGTCTGGCGCAATGCCATGATCAGCACGAACACTGCCGTGCCGAGCGCGCCTGCGACCTGCTGGATCGTGCCCACGGTCGCGCTGCCGTGGGAGTAGAGCCGCGGCGGCAACGAACCGAGTCCCGCCGTGAACACCGGGGTGAAAAGCAGCGCGAGGCCAACGCTCAGCGACAAGTGCGCCACGAGCACGAGTCCCACGGGAGAGTTCTCATCGAGCAATGACAGCCCCGCGAACACCAACGCGATGATGATCGTGCCGGGTATGACGAGGGGGCGAGGCCCGATCCTGTCGTACAACCTGCCCACCAAGGGGCCGCAAAGCCCCATGAGCAAACCGCCCGGCAGCAGCAGCAGACCCGTGATCACCGGTTCTTGGAAGAGCACGTCCTGTACATAGATGGGGAGCACGATGAACGTGCCGAACATCGCGATCATGGCGATCGTGAGCAGGGATATTGCCATGGTGAACGTCCGGAACGTGAATGTACGCAAGTCCAGCAGCGCGCGATCGGCTCGCTGCAGTCGCAATTGTCGCCACACGAACACCGCGAGCACACTCAATCCGACCGTGAGTGCGAGCCATGCGGGAACTCCCGTCGCCTCGGGTTGTGCGAGGTTGCTCAATCCGTAGATGGTGCCGCTGAAGCCCACCGCGGACAACAGAACGGATGGTACGTCGACGGGCACGCGCTTGGTCTCGGTGACGTTCGATATCCGCAAGCCGCCGAACACGAGTGCTGCGACCGCGATTGGCAACACGAACCAGAACACCGCGCGCCAGTTGAATGTACTCAGAATCAGGCCCGAGAGGGTGGGCCCCAACGCAGGGGCGACCGACATCACGATAGAGATGCGGCCCATGATCCGGCCACGATCCGTCGGCGGCACGAGGTTGAGCACCGTCGTCATGAGCAACGGCATCATGATCGCCGTGCCGGATGCTTGCACGACCCGTCCGAGCAGCAGCACGCCGAACTGAGGTGCCATCGCTGCCGTGAGCGTGCCCGCGGTGAACAATGACATCGCGGCGATGAAGACCGGCCTCGTGTTGAAGCGCTGCAGCAGGAACCCGGTGATCGGGATCACCACCGCCATCGTGAGCATGAACGCGGTCGTGAGCCACTGCCCGGTCGAAGCGGTGATGCCCAGGTCGGCCATGATCGGCGGCAGCGCCACGCTGAGCACCGTCTCGTTCAGGATCGCGACGAAGGCCGCGCCGAGCAGCACCCAGATGACTGTGTTGCTTCGCGCGGCTTGTGGCTTGTCGAGATCGTTGCGATCATGGATCGCCTGTTCGGTCATGCATGGCTCCAAGTAGTTCAGATGAGCGAATGGCGCCGAATCCGCCCACGCTCCAAGGCCAAAGCGACGGGGTGGGGGTCGACTGCTGCGAAGAAATTCCGCGCGAGGGGAAAGCCTACGTCAATCCGCTGTCATCGCTTGCATTTATACGGTCAATTCGGCCGTTCGAGATCCACCGGCAGTTCGATCCGTTCCGGCAAGGGCCTCGCGATCGGGATCTTCATGCCCAGCACTTGTGCGACGACATCCCGTGCCACGTTCTGCGGCGTCAGCCCGACCCGTTGCAGGATTTGCTCCCGCGTTCCGTGGTCCAGGAACTCGTCGGGAAGGCCCAGTTCGGTGACGGCGGTGTCGACGCCGGCTGCGCGAAGGTCCTGCCGCACCCTCGTGCCGATCCCGCCGACCTTGACGCCGTCCTCTATCGTGATCACGATCCGATGCTGCTCGGCGAGTTCGATCACACTCTGTGCCACCGGCACTACCCAGCGTGGGTCGATCACGGTCGCGCCGATGCCCTGATCGGCGAGCCGTTCCGCGACGTCCAGCCCGAGCGAGGCCATCGGTCCGACCGTGACGATGAGCACATCCTTGTGCGCGGCTTCGCGCAGCACATCCACGCCGTCGTCCGTTCGCCGCACAGCGTCGTGCTCGTTCCCAACGGTGCCCTTCGCGAACCGCACGACCGTGGGCGCGTTCTCGACACCCACGGCCTCTGCGAGTTCCTCCCGCAAGCGGGTCGCATCCCTGGGTGCTGCGATCCGGATGTGCGGCACCACTTGCAGCACGGCGAGATCCCACATGCCGTGATGGCTGGGACCGTCCGGTCCGGTGACGCCCGCACGGTCGAGCACGAACGTCACACCCGCCTTATGCAGACCCACATCCATGAGCACCTGGTCGAAGGCGCGACCCACGAACGTCGCGTAGAGCGCTACCACCGGATGCAGTCCGCCGTATGCGAGTCCCGCGGCGGAGGCGACAGCGTGCTGCTCGGCGATGCCCACATCGAAGACCCGACTTGGGAACCGCTCGGCGAACTTGTGCATTCCGGTGGGTCGCAGCATCGCCGCGGTCAAGCCCACGATCCGCGGATTCTGTTCGGCCAGTTGCACGATCTCGTCGGCGAAGACCGAGGTCCACGACGGCCGACTCGCGAGTTCGACCGCTTCGCCGGTCTCCGGGTCGATCTGTCCAACTGCATGGAACTGG
>CAYRUW010000117.1:0-5825 GCA_964427465.1 uncultured Diaminobutyricimonas sp. | reverse complement strand
GACCTGGTTCACGACCTCGGGAATGACCGGGTTCACCTTGCCCGGCATGATGCTCGAACCGGCTTGTTTCGGCGACAGCTTGATCTCGCCGAGCCCCGCCTGAGGCCCGCTCGAGAGCAACCGGAGATCGTTGCAGATCTTCGAAAGCTTGATCGCGGCGCGCTTGAGAATGCCGCTGAGGGTCATGAACACCCCAGCGTCCGAGGTCGCCTCGACGAGGTCGGGTGCGGTCTCGAAAGGCATTCCCGTGACCTGCTCGAGATGCCGGCGTACGGCATCCGCATAACGCGGGTCGGCCGTGATGCCGGTTCCGATCGCGGTCGCGCCGAGGTTCACTTCGCTCAGCCAGCGGATCGACTCGGTGAGGCGATCGTGGTCTTCGGCGAGAGTGTGCGCGAATCCGCTGAACTCTTGCCCGAGGGTCATCGGAACAGCGTCCTGCAATTGGGTGCGACCCACCTTGAGCACGTGGGCGAACTCGCGGCCTTTCGCCGCGAAGGATTCGCGCAACCGCGAATGCTCTTCGAGCAGCGAGCGCATGGAAAGGACCATGGCGAGCTTTATCGCGGTCGGATAGACGTCGTTCGTGCTCTGGCTGCGGTTGACGTCGTCGATCGGGTGCAAGTGCGAGTACTCGCCCTTCTCGTGCCCGAGCAGTTCCAAACCTCGGTTGGCGATCACCTCGTTGGTGTTCATGTTCGTGCTCGTGCCCGCGCCGCCCTGGATCACGCCGACCACGAACTGGTCGTGCAGCGCGCCCGTGGCGATCTCCTCGCACACCCGGTCGATCAACTCGGCCTTGTGCGCGTCCAGCACGCCCAGTTCACCGTTGGCGCGGGCTGCGGCTTGCTTGACCCGGGCAAGTGCGACCACCAGTTCCGGGTAGTTGTAGATCGCACGGCGCGTGATCGGGAAGTTCGCGAGGGCTCGCGCGGTGTGCACGCCCCAGTACACTTCGGCGGGCACTTCGACCGGTCCGAGGGAGTCCCGCTCCACTCGCGTCGGGCCGGACTGGATACCGACTAGTTCACCTTCGATCGACGGCCCGTTGGTGGGCATGCCCGCACTCATGTGGTCCTTCCGCTTTGCTCTACTCTACGCCGTCCGCTTCGCCGTGGATTCGGCGCGCACGGGCAACCATCAGCCGATGAAGCGGTGGACGGTGTCGTCCTCCGACAAGGCTCGGCGTGCAGGGCCACTGCCGCTGGGCGAAACGTCGAATGCCTCTAGAATGCCGTCGATGACCAGCATCAGTGTCGTGATCCCGGCATACGACGACGCCGAGATGCTGTCTGTGTGCCTGCAACTGCTGCGATCGCAGACCAGGCCCGCCGACGAAGTGATCGTCGTCGACAACGGCAGCACCGACGACACCGCCATGGTCGCCGTGGACGGCGGGGCGAGGCTCGTGAGCGAGCCGCTGCGCGGGATCCTCCCCGCCACAGCAGCCGGCTTCGACGCCGCGAACGGTCAGATCCTGGCCCGGCTGGACGCCGACTCCCGCCCGGCCCACGATTGGCTCGAACGGATCGCGCGGACTCTGACCGAACAGCCCGGCTTGACCGCGGTGACCGGCACCGGCGAGTTCTACGGATCGAGCGAGCTAGTGCACACGCTCGGCGAAATCGTCTACCTCGGCGGCTACTTCTGGTCGATGGGCTTACTGCTCGGGCACCCGCCGCTGTTCGGCTCGAACTTCGCGTTGCGCAGGTCGGCATGGCTCAGGGTCCGGGGCAAGGTGCACCGCCAGTTGCGCGAGGTCCACGACGACCTCGACTTGAGTTTCAACCTGGAGCCCGACATGACGGTTCTATTCGACCCGGAGCTGCGCGTGGGAGTCTCTGCGAGACCGTTCTCATCCGCCCGCGGCCTCGGTCGCCGGCTCGGCTGGGCATACACCACGATCGCGCTGAACTGGCGCGAGCTGCCGCCGGGCCGTCGGCGCGCGCTGCGCCGGGAGCGAGCGCTGGACGAAGGCGGGACTATCGGCGAGGGCGATCGCCTGTCGGCGTGAGGCGGGTCTGCTCGAAGAGCGCAAGCATGTCACGGCACAATTGATACGGCGAGGTCTCGCACGGGCTGTGTCCGGTGCGATAGACGGCCATCCGGGCACCGATCAGGTGCGCGAACTCGCGGTGCAAGCCGACCGGCCAAACATCGTGCTCCCCGACGGCGACGAGTTTGGGGTGCCCGCTCGCCTTGAGTTCCCGGTGCAGATCCGGCACTTGCATCATGAGCTCGATGATGTCGCGCACGCTCTGCCGGCGAGTGAGTGCGAATCGCGACTTGACGAACTCGAGCCGCCTTGCGGATACGCGAGTGAAGTTGCGTCGAATGCCCCAGATCATGAGCGCGGCGCCCACCCGGCCGGTGGTCAGGTGTGTATAGGGGCCGAGGCGCTTGACCCCGCGAAAGCTCTGCCCCGGCAACGGCGGACAGCTCAGCAGGGTCAGGCTCGCGACGAGGTCGCTGCGCTCGAGGGCGACCAGCTGGGCCACAGTGCCGGCGAACGAGTAGCCGAGCAGGTGCGCGGGCGCCGGTCCCGACTCGAGCACCGCGATGAGGTCGTCGGCGAAAAGCCGGTAGTCGTAGCTCTCGCGCGGCGGGACGAGGTTCTCCGGCCCCGCGCTCGCCGACTCGTACTGGCCGGCCATGTCGATCGCCTCGACCCGGTAGCCGGCGGCGGCGAGTTCGGGCAGCATGAGCACGAAGTCCTCTTTGGAACCGGTCACGCCCGGCACAAGGACGACGCGCGGCGCGTCCGGTTCGCCGAGCCGGATGCGCGCGAGGCGCCCGCTCGGCGCCTCGACGTGGTCGCGCACGGTCCCCGGCGGCATCGACCGCCAGTCGATGTCGGGGATGTGCCGGTCGCGCTCCGCGGCATCCGACGGCGCATGCCGATTCGCCACCTGATCGCTCACGAGGCCAAGATAGCGGTACGGCGCAATCCCGTGCGGCCCTCGATCGCTAGTTGCCCGCCGGCGGCGGGCGGCGGCGCCGCCATGGTCATGCCGCCCGGAGCCAGCGCGTCAAGCGGCTGAAATGCCGAATGCACCGATCACGAGCGCCATTACGATGACCGTGACGAGCTCGTTTCCGATGTTCAGCATGGTCAGCGACGCGGGACGCCGCTCGAACACGTCGTGCGTGATGAACCGCGCGGCCGTGAACCCGATCCAGAGGATGATGGCGGTGACAACCGTGTTGAACAGGAAGTTCCCGCCATAGAACGATTGTGCGATCGCTGCCGCCCCGGCCAGCACGAGCGCGAGCAAGAAGCTCATGAGAATGGTCACGATGTAGGCGACCACGGGCGACGATTTGACCGATTCGACGTCGGATTTGGTCAGTTCGATCCAGCGATTGCCGAAAACCGGCCGCGCGTACCACAAGGCGCCGACGACGATGCTCGAAAGCGTCGCAAGCAGAACCGCCCAGATGTTGATCTCCGGAACCATGGCAACTCCTCATCGAGTGGGCTTTCAGGCGAGTCTAGGACCGCCCTTCCGCCGTCGGCGGGAACCGGCCGTCCGGCGCGTTCGGCACGTGCCGGACACCGCCCGACCGACCCGAGCCTCCAGACGACCTGAGCATCCGCGGTTGGTTCTTGCCCTCGGCCCGATCGCCGTGCATACCGTAGCGGCATGAGCGATACGACCGGTCCCCGCAACATCGACGAACAAGGGGATCCGCGCGGTTCCGGAGCCGCGACAGACGCATCCAGGTCACCGCAGAACGCCGAAGCCAGGCAGGATGCGACGAACACCGACGCAAGCGGCGAACGTGCCGAGAAGCCCGCGAGCACGGGGCTCGGCGATCCGAGTGCGGGCGCCCCGGCCGACGCGGAGGACGACACTGACCCGGCGGAGGACGACTCGGACGACTCGGACGACGCAGAGCAGGGACCGCGGCGACATCCGGGATCCTCCGATGTGGACGCCGATCGGGGCAGCGCAGAGCGCCTCGAACCGGACGCCGAGCTCAATCGGATCGGCCGAGGCACGAGCGCGGAGCCCGAGAGTCAATTGCCCTAGCCGCTTGCGACCAGGGTCAAGAAGCCGCTCAAGTCGGCAACTCCCTTGGGCGTGCGCGGCAGGAAGTCTCCGAGCGCGGGCGAGTGCACCAGATAGGCGGCCCACTGGGCACGCGAGATCGCAACATTGAGCCGGTTCGGCATCAGCAGGAACGACATCCCACGCGGAACCTCGGCGGCCGACGACGCGGCCAGCGAGACGATCGCCACGACCGCCTCCTGGCCCTGGAACCTGTCGACCGTTCCGACGCGAAGGCCCTCGATCCCGGCTGCTGCAAGGGCTCGCTGGATCGCTTCGACCTGTGCGTTGTACGGGGCGACCACGATCAGGTCAGCCGCCGTGAGCGGCGAGCGGATCCGCGGCGGGTCGGCGTCGGGCGCCGTCCACAGCATGCCGATCAGATCGCCCGCGATCTGCGCCACGACCACGGCTTCGTCCTCGGACATCGTGGTGTCGCCCTGGTGCACGACCGGCACCGGATGCACGCCCGGTTCGACGCCTTCCAGGCGCCGCGCGGTCGTGCGCGCGGTCTTCGAGCGCAGCGCGCCCGCATACGCGAGCCCCGACACCGCTTGCGCGACCCGAGGATGCATCCGCCAACTCTCGGCCAGGAAGTATCCGCGGTCCTCGGGCAGTACGTCGTGCCCTTGTGCGATCCAGCTGAGAGCCGACTGGTCCACCGGTTCCGGATGCAGTCCTTGACTGACTTGAGGCAATTGCTGCGGGTCGCCGAGCAGCATCAGGTTTCGCGCGGCGACACTGCACGCGATCGTGTCGGCGAGCGAGAACTGACCCGCCTCGTCGATCACGAGTAAGTCGAGGGATTTCCTCGGCACCCGGCCGGCGTTGGTGAAGTCCCACGCGGTTCCGCCCAGCACATAGCCGCCATGCCGTTCCGAGGTGAACTCGAGCACCCGGCGCTCGTCGACCGGCGTGAACGGTACAGACCTCGTGCCGTCGAGCACCTCACGCAACTCGTCTTTCTTCACCTTCTTGCCCACGTCCGGCACATCCACGCCCGCACGCACGATCCCGTCGAGCATGTGCTCGATCACTTGATGCGATTGAGCCACGACGCCGACCTTCCAGCCGTGCTCGCGCACCAAGCGCGCCACCACGTTCGAACCCACCCAGGTTTTTCCCGTGCCCGGCGGTCCCTGAACGGCCAGATAGGAATCGTCCAGCCCGAGCAGACTCGAGACGATCGCACTCACTCGATCGGCTGAGGCCGGCGCGAGCCCGGCGCCGCGCGGTGGCCGCCGCAGCAGCACGTCGACGCCGGGCTCGCGCGGCCACTCGGGCGCGGGACTTCGTCGCGCCGAGAGCAACCGCTCACCGAACTCGAGGATCGCCTGCTCCTGCGAGCCGTGCGCTATCGGCCAGCCGGGTACGACCGCAAGCGGGAGCTGGTCGTATTCGAGCACCCCCTCGGGCGGGAACGACTCGACCACCACTAGTTCGTTCTCCGCTACGACTTCCACGATTTCCGCGCGAATGTTCCATGGCCGTACGCCTCGTTCGGAACCGCGCACCGGGAACGGTCCGGGCAATTCGTAGACCAGGGTCACCCCGCCTTCGCGCAGCCGGCTGCCCGGGGCGAGCCGGCCGGCCAGTCGCAGCTGGCGCTTGATGGTGCCGCGCCTGCCGGTCGGTTCCCAGGGCGATGCGACCAGGCCGTGCTCGACGATGAGCACATCGCGCGCATCCTGCCACTCCTCTACGGGTGCCACGAGCCTATTGAAGTGCTCCCACCAGAAGGTCTTCCGCTCCCGGCGATGGAAGTCGATGGCT
>CAYRUW010000116.1:0-5863 GCA_964427465.1 uncultured Diaminobutyricimonas sp. | reverse complement strand
CAGCCGGTCACGGCAAGGATGGCGGCGCCGAACAGGGCGGCGGATGCGGCCGCGCGTCTAATCACTCTTCCTCCGAGGTCTAGCGTTCCGGCTGTGAGCCTAGTTTAGAGGCTCGCATGAGCGGCCCCGTGCCAGCTGCTCAAGCGAGGGCGGCACCCGAAGGTGAGCAGGCCTTGCTGAAGGGCCTCTGTGGTAAACTAGGCCCCTGCGGAAGGATCATTTCAGATGCAGTTTGAAGTCGGCGAAACCGTCGTCTACCCCCACCACGGTGCAGCAACCATAACCGAGGTGAAGACCCGAATCATCAAGGGTGAAGAGAAGCTCTACCTCAAACTCAACGTCGCACAAGGCGACCTCACGATCGAGGTTCCCGCTGAGAACGTCGACCTTGTCGGCGTCCGCGACGTGATCGGCAAGGAAGGTCTCGACCGCGTGTTCGAGGTGCTCCGGGCGCCGTTCACGGAAGAGCCCACGAACTGGTCGCGCCGCTACAAGGCGAACCTAGAGAAGCTCGCCTCCGGCGATGTGATCAAGGTTTCCGAAGTGGTGCGCGACCTGTGGCGCCGCGACCAGGACCGCGGTCTTTCCGCGGGCGAGAAGCGGATGCTCGCCAAGGCGCGGCAGATCCTGATTTCGGAGCTCGCGCTCGCCGAGAAGACCGACGAAGAGAAGGCCTCCACGGTGCTCGACGAGGTGCTCGCGTCCTGACGCCTCCAGCGCCTTCCTCGTGAAGCGCCGCGGCCGCCGCCGCTAGGCTCTTTTCTCATGAGCCCAGCCGTTTCCGTCGCCGTGATCGTCGTCGCGGCCGGCGCCGGTTCCCGGCTGGGCGCCGGCGAGCCGAAAGCCTTCGTACGGCTCGCGGGCGTGCCGATCCTCGCGCGCGCCCTCGAAACGGTGTTCGGGATGGCCGAAGCCGCGCAAGTGATCGTGGTCGCCCCGCAAACGCATTTGTCGTCGGCCCGGTCGCTCGCCGAGAACGTGGCAGGAGCGGCGAAAGACCATGTCACGGTTGTCGCCGGCGGGCAGACCCGGCAGCAGTCGGTTGCCGCCGGACTCGCTGCACTCGAGGCCTCCGTTTCGGTAGTGCTCGTGCACGACGCCGCACGCTGCCTCACCCCGTCGTCGTTGTTCGAACGCGTCGCGCGGGCCGTGACCGAGACCGGCGAGGGCGTAATCCCGGTGCTCGAAGTGACCGACACCATAAAGCGGCTCGGCGAGGCCGGCACGGTCGAGAGCACGCTCGACCGCGACCAGCTCGTGCGCGTGCAGACACCCCAGGGTTTTCCGCGGCAAGCGCTCACCGAGGCGTATGCGAACGCCCGCCGGGAATACACCGACGACGCCGCGCTCGTCGCCGATGCAGGCCTCACCGTGCGCACGATCCAAGGGTCGTCGCGCGCGTTCAAGATCACCGAGCCGTGGGACCTGCGGCGAGCCGAGCAAGCGGTCGCGCCGGATCGTTCCGGCGGCCGGGTCGGTCTCGGCATCGACGTGCACGTCTACGACGAGTCGAGGCCGCTGTGGCTCGGTGGACTCTATTGGCCTGATGAGCCGGGGCTGGCCGGGCACAGCGACGGCGACGCGATCGCCCACGCCATGTGCGATGCACTGCTTTCCGCTGCGGGCCTGGGCGACATCGGCAGCCGGTTCGGCGTTTCCGACGAACGATTCGAGAACGCGCACGCGGATGTGTTCGTGCGCACGACCGTCGACCTGGTCACCGGCGCCGGCTACACCATCCGCAATGTCGCCGTGCAGCTCGTCGGCAACCAGCCGCGCCTGGCCGGTCGCCGGCTCGAGCTCGAGAACCATCTCACGCAGCTCGTGGGCGCCCCGGTGAGCGTGGCGGCCACGACATCCGACGGTCTCGGTTTCACCGGCCGGGGCGAAGGCTTGAGCGTCGTGGCGACCGCTCTGCTGGATGCGGCCCGGTAGGGCACTCGGGCCCAGATAGGCTGATCGGGTGACCGTGCGCATCTACGATACGCGGGCGCAATCGCTCGTCGAGCTGGTTCCCGTCGTCGAGGGCAAGATCGGCATGTACGTGTGCGGACCGACTGTGCAGTCCTCCCCGCACATCGGTCACTTGCGCAGCGCGCTCGTCTACGACTTGTGGCGGCGCTGGCTGACCCACCAGGGTTTCGGCGTGACCCTCGTGCGAAACGTCACCGATATCGACGACAAGATCCTGGCCAACACCGCCGCGTCGGGATCGGACGAACAGTGGTGGGCGCTCGCCTACCGCTACGAGCTCGAGTTCACTGCCGGATACAACCGGCTCGGCATTCTGCCGCCCACATACGAACCACGAGCGACCGCGAGCATCGCCAACATGCAAGAGCTCATCCAGCGACTGATCGATGCCGGTCACGCATACGTCGCACCTGACGGCTCAGGCGATGTCTACTTCGACACTTCGTCGTGGCCTTCGTATGGCGAGTTGACCCGGCAACGGCCGGAAGACATGGTCGCCGCCGAAGATGCCGACCCTCGTGCGAAACGCGATCCGCGCGATTTCGCGCTCTGGAAGGGCCGCAAATCCGACGAGCCGGAGTCTGCGTCATGGCCGTCGCCGTGGGGCGAAGGTCGCCCGGGATGGCACATCGAATGCTCGGCGATGGCCAGCCGCTATCTCGGCGAAGAGTTCGACATCCACGGCGGCGGACTCGACTTGCGTTTTCCGCACCACGAGAACGAGCTCGCGCAGTCCAGCGCCGCCGGCCACCGCTTCGCGCGGCATTGGGTGCACAACGGGCTCGTCAACGTGAACGGTCAGAAGATGTCGAAGTCGCTCGGCAACTCGATCTACGCTGCCGAGTTCCTGGAGCTCGCGCCCGCGCTCGTGATCCGCTACTACCTCGCGTCCGCGCACTACCGTTCGATAATCGACTACCACGATGGGGCGCTCGCCGAGGCGGAGGCGGCGCTGGATCGCATCGAGGTGTTCCTGCGTCGGGCCGAACGGCGTCTTGCCGACACGAGATTCGCGACTGGAGCGCTCGTCGTCGTCCCAGAAGAGTTCGCCGAGGCGATGGACGACGACCTCGCGGTGCCGCAAGCGCTCGCTGTGCTGCACGACAAGGTTCGCGCGGGCAATGCCGCACTCGATGGCGAAGACCTCGAGTCGGCCGCGCGCATCCGCGCCCAGGTGGTGGCGATGACCGACGTACTCGGCATCAACCCGCTCGCACCGGAATGGGCGGCCGAGTCCGACGACGAGGCGCGACAGGCGCTGTCGAGGCTGCTCGAGCAGTTGCTGCACAGCCGGCAGAAGGCCCGCGAGGAACGCGACTTCGCGACAGCGGATCGCATCCGCGACCAGTTGACGACGGCCGGGATCGTGATCGAGGACTCGCCCACGGGTCCGCAATGGAGGATCGATGGCTAAGCCCGGGCGTCCGGGGGCACGCAAGAGCCGCAAAGGGCCAAGCAGCGGTTCTGGCGGCCAGGGCCGCAAGGCGCTCGAAGGCAAAGGCCCGACCCCCAAGGCAGAGGACCGCAGCTGGCATCCCGCGGGCAAGCGCAAAGCGGCCAGGGAACGGCTCGACGCCGCGAGGGAGCGTGCCGGCAAAACCGAACCGGCGAGGGCCCGGGCTGGGCGCAGGCCATCCGGCGACGCCGAGGTGGTCAACGGCCGCAACGCCGTGGTCGAGGCGCTGCGCGCCAAGATCCCGGCCACCGCGTTGTATGTGGCCGCGCGCGCCGATATGGACGAGCGGATGCGCGAGGCCATTGCGCTGGCGACTCGTCGCGGGATCGCGGTGCTCGAGGTCATGCGACCGGAGCTGGACCGGATGACCGGGCACGATGCCGTGCACCAGGGCATTGCGTTGAAGGTGCCCGCGTATGAGTACGCGCACCCCATGGATCTTCTCGAACGGGCGACGGATCGCGGCGAGGTCCCGCTGATCGTCGCGCTCGACGGCGTGACCGATCCGCGCAACCTCGGGGCGATCCTGCGTTCGGTCGCCGCGTTCGGCGGTCACGGGGTGGTCGTGCCACAGCGCCGGTCGGCCGGCGTGACTGCGGCGGCATGGAAGACCTCTGCCGGTGCCGCTGCGCGCATCCCCGTAGCGATGGCCGCGAACCTCAGCCAGACGCTCAAGGCCTTCAAAGACCGTGGTCTGTTCGTGCTCGGACTGGACGGGGCTGGGCAGACCCCGTTGCCCGGGCTCGCGCTCGCGCCGGAGCCGCTCGTCGTGGTCGTGGGCAGCGAAGGCAAAGGTCTCGGCCGCCTCGTGACCGAGAACTGCGACGCCGTGGTCGCCATCCCGATCACTTCTGCGACGGAGTCTCTGAACGCGAGTGTCGCGGCGAGCGTGGCCCTATATGAAATCGCCCGCGCCCGCTGGGCAGACCAGTCCTAGCGCTGAAACGATCCCGGAGCCGTCGCTCTGACGGCATGACGCCGTCGTGTCGCTGAGGCCAAAGCGAGCGGTAGCACCTGGGGTCAGATCTTGGCGCGCCAGTCGTCGTCGCCGCTGACCGGTACCGGCATCGTGATCGCCTCGGTCGGCGGGTTGATGACCGTCACCTCGTCGCGCCGGTGGCGCAGCACGTTGTCGATATAAGAGGTGAGTGCCTCTGAGAGCGGCACATCCCGGCCCTCGTCCTGCGACATGTACCAGCGATGGTCGAGCAACTGGTGGAACACTTCGGCCGGTTCGAGCTTTCGGGTCAGCTCCTTCGGGATGGCTCTCGTGATCGGCTCGAACACGCGCGCAAGCCATTCGTGCGCGACCACCTCTTCGTCCACATCCTGCTTGCCAGAGGTCGCTCGGTACGAATCGAGGTCGTTGAGCAGCCGGCGAGCTTGATTCTCTTGTGCGTCGAGCCCCGTCAGTTGAAGCAGCCGGCGCGAATGGTGGCCCGCATCCACGACCTTCGGCTGGATGTGCACTTTAGTGCCGCTGTCATCGGTGCGGATCGAGAGCTCTTCGATGTCGAAGCCCAGTTCGTTCAAGCGTTCGACCCGCTTCGCGATGCGCCAGCGCTCGGACTGGTCGAACTGCTCGGCGCCGGTGAGCTCGCTCCAAAGGATCCGGTACTGGCTCACGATGCCGTTGCTCACCTCGACCGGGTCGATGTCTTCGTCGAGTCGGTGGCCAGCCTGCAGGTCGAGCAGCTCGCCGGCGATGTTGACGCGCGCGATCTCGAGGTCGTTCTCGCGCTGACCTTTCGACAGGCCCGTGTCGTGGAGCTGCCCGGTCTCGGCATCGACCAAATAGGCGGCGAAAGCGCCGGCATCCCGGCGGAACAGAGTGTTCGACAGTGACACATCGCCCCAGAAGAAACCGATCACGTGCAACCGCACGAGCAGAAGTGCCAGGGCGTCGACGAGCCTCGTCGCGGTCTCGGGCCGCAACGTCTGCGAGTACAGGGCGCGGTAGGGGAGCGAGAACTTCAAGTGCCGTGTGACGAGCACCGATTCGAGCGGGTCGCCCCGGTCGTCGCGCCTGTCGGTGATCACCGCGACCGGCTCGACGCACGGCACGTCGAGACGCTGCAACGTCCGCAGCAGGTCGTACTCGCGTCTGGCGAGTTCCGCTGCGGTCTCTTTGATCGCCACGACGTACCCGCCGAGGTGCACGAACCTTACGACGTGCCTGGAGATGCCCTTGGGCAGCGCCGCGATCGTGTCCTCTGGCCAGGATTCGAGCGGCAGTCGCCAGGGCAGGTCGAGCAGTTCCGGCTCGACCGTGGCCGAGGTGATATTCAGGGAACCGCTCATGATTTCAAGAGCCTAGCCGCGGCGGCGTCTCGCGACCGCCGGTCGTCGGCGGTCGGTGCCGGCGTCGGAAGGGCGATCACTTTTGCAGGCGTTCGCGGCCGGCCGACGGGCCGAACCCGCCCGGCCGGCCGC
>CAYRUW010000115.1:0-5885 GCA_964427465.1 uncultured Diaminobutyricimonas sp. | reverse complement strand
GAGATCCTCGCTCACGATGACCGGCAACGCATCGTCGGCCGCCACGTGCACGGCGAGTTCGCGCAAGCCTGCGGGGTCGAACCCGACCGCGCCGGCCGCCTGCTCCGGCGCGCCGATCTGCTGCGGCGCCTCGGCCGTCTGTTGCGGCGCGTCGGCCATTGTGGGCGGCAGGCTTTCGACGACATCCGCGTACCCCTCGTCGATCGCGACCACCGTGACGTCCTCGCTGGTGGTGCCGAGTTCGAAGTCGACTGAGCCTTTCGCGTGGATGACGCCCACCGCTTCCACTCCCGGTTCGGCCCGCAGCGCGGCGACCTCGGCAGTAGTGAGTGCGGCGTCGATTCGAGCCTCGGCGCCGACACGTTGCCATGATGCATCCACTTGTCCGGAACGCACCGTGTCGACGAGCAGCCCTCCAGCGCTCGCCATCGCGATGCCGAGCGTGAGCGCAAGCAGCGGCAAAGCGGAAATCCCGCGCTTCGCTCGGACAGCCCCCAGCAATCCGAGGACGCCACGAGTGCGCCGGCCGAATGCGGCGATCACGCGCACGACGAGCGGATAGCAACGCACGACGATCAGGGTCACCGATGCTGCAAGCAGTACCGGTGCGGCGGCCAGCAGCGGATCGACCCCGTCGGCTCGGGTTTGCAGCAGACCGCGACCGCGCAACGATACGAGCGCGGAGATTGCGAGCACTACGAGAGCAGCTTCCGCGACGATCCGGACGGCGCGACGACGGGTGGCCAAGCGGGCGCGGTCACGGCGGTTTGCGGGCTCGCGTCTGCCGGTCAGCGCGGCACGCGTGAGCAGCAGAACTTGGCAGGGCACCGCCAGCAGCGCGAAGAGCAACACGACGGTCACGGGCAGCCAGTCACGAACTGCGAATCCGAACACGAGCCCCGCGGCGAGCGACGCGATCATGCTCGCACCGAGCGTCACGCCCGCGGTTTCCGCTAGCGCGCGGGCGCTCAGCGCCGCAACGCTCGCACCGCGGGCCCGTTCCAGCACGAGCGATTGTTCGCGTCGCGACACCAGGAGCCGCGACAGCAGCGTGACCACGACCGCTGCGACGCCGATCATGCCCGCGAGCATGACCGACATCTGGGCCAGCGCTGCTCGAGCCTTGAGCGGATACCCCGCGAGCGCGTCGACGAGTCCGGTCCTCACGCTGATCGCGGCGCCGGTGCCGGCCGCGACCGTGGAACCTCGCGATTGCAATGCTCGCAGTTCGTCCACGAGGTCGATCGCGTGCGCAGCGGTCGCAGCGTCCGGCTTCAGGGACACTCGGATGCTCGCCTCGAACGGCCCGTGCAGCCTCGTCGTGGCCTCGGTGATGCCGGCCGGTGCCGCAAGCACTGCGAAGCGGGTGAATCCAGAGTCGGTCGAGGTCGGTTCGCGATGGACGGGCTGCCAGTACTCAGCCAGGTCGATCCACGTCGGGGCGCCGGTTCCTTCATCCGATCGGGGCTCCGCAATTCCGACGACGAGCAATTCTGTCGACGGGGTCGACTGGCCGAGTTGCGTGTTGATCCCGGTCGCCACATCGATCACGTCGCCGACTGACAGGCCCGCTGTTTTAGCGGTTGCCTGGGAGATGACCACCTCGATCGGAGGATGTTCTGCCTCGCCAATCGGAGGATCTTGTTCCTCGCCAATCGGAGAATCTTCTGCCTCGCCCTGAGGTTCGCCCGGCAGCCGGCCCTCGACCAGGCGGGACCCCGACAGGACATCGGGGGTGAGCATCCCAATTCGCACTCGGGTTTCGGCACCGGCGTCCGCCCGCATCCGGGTGTCGAGACTGACGACCGTGACCGTGACCTGAGCGAACGACTGGCGCAGTGTTTCGGGAAGTGAGTCAGGCATCGCTTCGGCGATCTTTAGCGCGGCCTCGGGCGGCACGACCTTGACGAGACTGCCGGCGCTGGATCCGGATGAGCCTACGGCCGTGATCAGGCGAACGTCGGAACGGTCGCCCACCGCGACGAAGATGTCGCGTACGCCGCGGTCCACAGCGCCGAGCACGAGCTGCGGTCCGGCGAGCGCCAGGAACATAGCGGTTGCGATGAGCACGCCGACCGCGGCCAGCAGGCCGGCGTCCTGCCGTGCCCGGCGGAGCATCACGCTCAGCTCGAGCCCGTAGAGCGCATGAATCGCGGAGCGCACATTCGTGCCTATTCGGTAATACCAGCGAGGACGCGCGCCTGAACCGCCCATCATCCCTCCCCCATCCGCAACACGGCAGCGGGATCGATCGAGCGTTGCACTCGTGCGACGACGAGCACCGTCGCGGCCAGCACCGCCGCGACTTCCACCGCGAACAGGCCGACCTCGAGCCATGGCACGTTAACCGCGACGTCAGGGATGGGCGGCGCGCCGCTGGCGGATACGCCGACGAGCGGGCCGACCAGCCAGCCGAGCAGTGCGCCGAGTGCGATCCCGAGCGCGGTGCCGATGACACCGATCACGAGCGACTCGACGGCGATCACGCTCGTCAGCCGGCGCCTGGAGAGCCCGATCGCGCGCAACCGCGCGAACTCGGCCGACCGCGAACGCAGCGACCCTGCGGCGTGGGCCCCGAAGCCGATTGCGGCGAGCAATGCCGCCGAGACGATAGCGAGCACGAGTGCACCTTGAGTCGCCGCTCGCAACGGGTGCTCGAGCATTCGCGTGGCGAGCAACTCGCTGCTCTGTGCCATGTAGTCCTCGTCGACACCTGCCAGGTACGTTCCTGCTTGGCCGGGTGCCACATCGACCCACCACTCGTCCACCGCGGCGCCCGGCATCCCGTTCCGGGCGAGAACCTGGGCGAGCAGTTTCTGATCGACGGCGACGGTGCGGGCACCGGTCGAACCCGAGGCGCCCACGTCGAGCACGTCTCGTTGCCCACCCGGACCTCCCCCGGGCACCCGATCTACGATGCCCGCCACCTCGATCGGCACGAGAACATCGTCGACCACGAGCGTGAATCGGTCTCCGCGCTCGGCGTTCGTCGTTCCGGCCAGGTCCGCCGACAACACCGCTGGCAATGCCGTGAACTGACGCCAGACGGATGTGACGTACAGTTGCGGATTCGACTGCAGCGAGGGCGGCACCCAGAATCCCATTCCGAGCTGCCAGCCGTTGGGTTGCGTGGCCCACACCGTGGTCTCCCACCGCACAGACTTTCCGTACCATCGCCAGTCGTCCGCGATCTCGACCGGAATCGCGACGTGATCGACGACGGTCAAGTCGTCGCGGACTGCAGCATCCGGGCCCGGAATGAGCGCCGCCAAGTCTTTGACCAGAAGCACGGCTCTTTCCGGGCTATTGCGGCCGCCGCTCGCCGCCACATCCGAGATGTGGACGAGTGCGTGCAATCCGACCAATTCGACCGGCCCATCCGGTGTCACGCCGGATGCGCCGGCGGGCAGAAGCGCCGACACCTCGTGCTCTTCATCGTCGATGGGAACCGTGCCGAAATCGATCGTGGTGATCAGACCCTGCCTGTCCCGCACGACGGCGCGCACGTCGGCGACGACTCCGGACAGTGGGACGCGCAGATCGTGGATGCTTATCGTGGCGCTCAGACCGCGAACATGGTCGGGGAGGGCGATTCCGGTGGGTTCTTCGAACTCGCCGTCGAGCGCGTCGACCAGGGTGGCGCCTCCTTCGCGGGCGAGCCTGCCGCGATCGAGCAGCTCGCGCGCTGAAGATCCCAGCCCCAGCACGACGGCATCGGCTCCGGAAGGTTCCCTGCCGAACGTGAACCGGGCGTCTGCGCTCGCGAGAATGGCGGGCCGTCGCAACACGGGTTGCGGCACACCGAGCGCGTGATCGTCGAGTTCGTTCCGTTCGAGCGCCGGCTGCCCGCCTGAATCGACGCGCACCGGAGGCCCGATGGCGAACGCGGCCTGATCCACTTGCGATTGCCGCCAGGTGGCCAGGAACGACTGGCTGAACGTGCCCACCGAAAGGGCGATCGTCAGCAGCAGCACGGCAGCGATCGTGCCTTGCGTGCGCCGCCCCACCTCCCAGGCCGCGAGCGGGAGCACAGCACTGCGCATACCCGCGCCGATCCGCTCGACGGGTCGCGCGGCGGCCGGGATCAACCGCACGCACAAGAGAGCGCCCGCAAGCAGCGCGAGGCCCGGCGCCGCCGCGAGCACGGGATCGATCCACAGCGAGGCTGTAGCGCTCACCGGGCTGCGGTAGGACAGCAATTGCCAATAGGCGATACCGGCGAGAACCACGAGCGCAACATCGAGTCCCGCGCGATGCAGCAGCGAGTTCTTCTGCGGCCTTGCTTTGCCCTGTTCGGCCTCCAGGAAGGTACCGCCAGAACGCAGGGCCGGGGCGAAGAGCACGACCGCGAAGATCGCCGCGACGGCTGCGGCGATGAGCCATGCTGCCGGCGGCAGCCCGGGGTCGAACGCCATGCCTGCGGCCGACATCGCCGGATGCATTGCGACCAGCTGGTACATCCACCGGGCGAGCAACGGACTGAGCGCAGCTGTCAGCAGCGCGATACTCGTGGCTTCGAGCACACCGATGGACAGCAATTGCCACGTCGAGGCACCCCGGGCCCGCATCAACTGACGCTCCGCCATCCGCGCTTCATTCAGCAAACGCGCCGCTCGCGTGAGTACGGCGACGGCGATTATCAGCAGCAGGATGCTGACGACCACCACTGTCGCGCGCGTGACCACGAGCGCGGTCACCGCCTGCCGTACGATGACGTCGAGCGAACTGGAGTAGTCGACCGATTCGGCGATCGGCCCCAATCCGACTGGAATCTGCTCCGCAGCAGAGTCGAGACGATTCGAAAGCGCGGTCAAGTCGTCGGCGGTCACCCGGGTGAAATCCGGTATGTGGCCGACCGCGATGCGGTTCAGCGGGATTCCTGCGGCTTGAAGTGCCGACGGCGCGACCACGAACGGGCCGACCGCGTCCGTGACGTAGGAGCCGAGCTCGAACGCGCTGTCCCAAGTCGTCCCATGCAGCATGTCCGGTGACCAGAACAAGTCGTCGGGATCGTCGACTTCATAGATGCCCACGATCTCGGCCGGTTGCAGCTCGCCACGAGGCGTGCGCGGTTCGAGAACATCCCCCGGTTCGAGGTCGAGCAGTTCCGCCGCCGCTTCGGGAACGGCCACCGGAATGGGACCGTCTTTCATCCCGGCGGCGGGCCACGATCCTTGCAGCAATGACGCGTGCTCTGCCATCGGCTCAAGCTCGCCGAAATAGACGAGCGCGGATGTCTGGCGTTCGCGAGGCACCGAGTACCACTCCGAGAACGCGAGCGTGGTCGAGGCCGACGAGGCCGCGGGGCCGAGCACATCTTGCACGGCTTGCGCGATGCGCTCCCGGCCTTCATCAGCCGATAGCGAGGGCTGGGTCAGTCGCACCGCCAATTGCGTGTCCGCGGGCTCGGCCGCAGCGAATGCGCCACGGATCGCTGAACGCTCGGTCGCCGTGACGAGCACGCCGAGCGAGGCGATGAGGGTGGCCGCCAGCACAGCGACCGTGGTGACGGCGAGGACGAGGCGCCATTGCACCCGCCACTGTCGCAGCAGAACGCGGGTGCGCCAGAACCGGGATCTGCCGCGAACACGAACGCCCGGCTTTTCGAATCGCTCGTGCATTCAACCCCGCCATCGGCTCTGCGGCCACGCCGGGTGGGCGAGGCAGGTAACATTCTGCACCCACCGTGAGAGCGCTCTCACGCCCCGTGCGCGCTTCGTTATAGCAGCGTTACCCACGGCGGACCGGTTGCGAAGCCGTCCGCCGTCCGTGCGTGCTGCGAGGAGAACAGCGAGGGCCGCACCCTTACGGATGCGGCCCTCGTGCACACGCTGCGAGACCGGGCCGGAACGACCCGGGCTCGAATGCGCTACTTGATGATCTTC
>CAYRUW010000114.1:0-5942 GCA_964427465.1 uncultured Diaminobutyricimonas sp. | reverse complement strand
TGTACTTCCCCGCGTCGCTCGGCTATTGAGCTTGCGGCCTGACCCGCTCCACCAGCAGGGCGGTTCGCTTTCCCGCGACGCGCGTGAGCACGATCGTGGCGGCCTCATCGCCTTTTAGCGAGAGCCTCTCCCGGTAGCCGGCCGGGTCGATGCCGACCCCGCGCTTCTTGATCTCGATCGTGCCGACGTTTCGTGCCGCGAGTTCTTTGCGCAGCACGCGGACATCGAGCGGGAACCGCGCTTGCACCCGGAAGCACGTGGCGAACGGCGTGGCCACAGCATCGGGCCCGCTCAGATAAGCGATCTGCTCGTCGACCGGCCGGGCGTTCACGCGACGGGCCAGATCTCCGATCAGCCGGGCTCTGATCACCGCGCCGTCGGGCTCGTACAGGTACTCGTGCAACGGCGCCGGGGCCTCGTCGGGGCTGTCTTCCGGCGCTGTGAGTTCGGCGCTGCCGTGGTCGCCGATCACGAGCGCGGCCCGGCCGATGCCGGCACGGGACACGGCGTCGAACCAGAGCCCCAGTTCGACCACCTCGCGATCGACCGAGATCCACTGCGCCTCGCAACCGTCTGGGATCAGCGCCCGGTCGAGTGCGGGACTCAGCTTGATACCTGTGGGCATCCGCTCGGCGAGCGCGAATGCGAAGTCGAGCGAGGGCGACCACTGCTTCGGGTCGCTGAGCCTGCGCGAACTGCTGCGCCTGGCCGGATCCAGGTACACGCCGCCGACGCCCGTGAGGTCGGTGTGTTCGGCTTGTGCGTGCTCGACGCGCACATTCGACCAAGCGGCGAGGTTGAATGCGGCGATCGCGGCGGTGACCTCGTCGCGTTCGACCGCGGTGACCTCGATGTCGAGCGCAGCCAGAGCGAGTGCATCCGATCCGATCCCGCAACCAAGGTCCGCCACCCAATTGATGCCGGCCCTAGCGAAGCGGCCCGCGTGCAGCGCCGCCACCTTGAGCCGGGTCGCCTGCTCCAGACCCGCCTCGGTGAACAGCATGCGCGAAGCGAACTCGCCGAACTTCGGCACCGCGCGCGCCCGCAGCCTCGACTGGGTGAGCACCGCGGCGACGAGCCCGGGCGAATAGCCTTCCGCGCGCAATCGTGAGACGGTCCGCACGATGTCGGCCTTCGAGTCGTAGGGCGGCAGCCCGTCCAGCAGGCGCAGGCCCTCGGGCGACATCAGCTCCCGGAACTCGGCCGCCTCCATGCACTCATCCTCCCATCCAGTGCGACATGCCGATGCGGTCGCACATCCGGGGCGCATCCAGTGCCGGGCGAATTGGCACTCGGATTGACCGAGTGCTAGCCCGCCCATACACTTGTTCTGGCACTCTCATGGGGAGTGTGCCAACCGAGAACTTGAGAAAGAAGAGGTCAACCGTGTCGGTTTCCATCAAGCCGCTCGAGGATCGCATCGTCATCCGTCAGGTCGAGGCAGAGCAGACCACTGCATCGGGCCTCGTGATCCCGGACACCGCGAAGGAGAAGCCGCAGGAGGGCGAGGTCGTGGCCGTCGGGCCGGGCCGCGTCGACGACAACGGCAACCGCGTGCCGATCGACGTCTCCGTCGGCGACCGCGTGCTCTACTCAAAGTACGGCGGAACCGAAGTCAAGTTCGGAGCGGACGAGTTCCTCGTGCTCTCCGCTCGCGACGTGCTCGCCATCGTCGAGCGCTGAACAGCATCCGACGAACGGCCCGGCGACTGCCGGGTCGTTCTGCTTTGACGGTTACAGAGCTTTGACGGTCACAGAGTGCGGCTAGGGTGAGCCCGATGCCGCAATCGTCAAGACGTGTCGGCGCGGGATTCGCGTTCGGTGTCGGTGCGTACCTCTTGTGGGGCCTTCTGCCCGCCTATTTCCTGGCGCTGGAACCCACGCCGCCGGTCGAGATCGTCGCCTGGCGCGTAACGCTCTCACTGGTCTTCTGCATCGTGCTCATCGCGGTCACGCGCGCGTGGCCCGCGCTCCGGCGCACCCTCCTGGATCGCCGCAGCACTCTGCTGCTCGGCGTGGCCGGCTTGCTCATCGTCGTCAACTGGCTCGCATACGTGGTCGCGGTGCTCAGCGCACGAGTGGTCGAGGTCGCGCTCGGGTACTTCCTGAACCCGATCATCACCGTGCTGCTCGGCGTCGTGCTGCTGCGGGAACGCTTGCGCCCAGCACAATGGCTCGCGATCGGCTTGAGCGCGGTCGCCGCGGTAGTGCTCATCGTCGGCTACGGCTCCGTTCCGGTCATCGCCCTCGTCCTCGCATTCACCTTCGGCCTGTACGGCCTGGTCAAGAACCGCGCGGGGACGCGGGTCGACGCGATCGTGGGGCTGACGATCGAGACGGCGTGGCTCGCGCCGTTGGCGGTGGGTGCGCTCGTGGTGATGTCGGCGACATCGGGTCTCGCAATGGGCGCCGTGAGCGGATGGCACACGGCCCTTCTGGTGAGCGTCGGAGTGGTCACGGCCGTGCCGTTGCTGCTGTTCGCATCCGCCGCCCGTCGCCTGCCGCTCACGCTGCTCGGACTCACCCAGTACTTGTCACCGGTGCTGCAATTCGTATTCGGTGCGTTCATCATGCACGAGCCGATGCCGCTCGAACGCTGGATCGGCTTCATCCTGGTGTGGCTGGCCCTGATCGTGCTCACGATCGACATGTTCCGCAGCAGCCGCGCCCCGCGTGGAAGCTCACTCGAACCGGCCTGATCGCGGTAGGGTTCCCCGTGATGCTGCGAGCGAAGAAACTGAACCGGTTCGCCGTGCCGGTCGTCGGCGCCGCGCTGTGCCTGGCGCTGGCCGCGTGCGCCCCGGAGATGCCGGAGCCCACGCCCACCCCGACCGAGACTCTGACTCCCTCCGGCGACGGGGTGCTCAGGATCGGCACGCTGTTCCCGGTCACGGGCGACTCGGCCGCTCTCGGTGCCGCGCAAGTCGCGGCGGTCGAGCTCGCGGTGCGCGAGATAAACGAGGCCGGCGGGGTCAACGGCCAACCGGTCGAAGTGTTCCACCGCGACTCGGGCGATCCGGGCGGCGAGAAGGCGGCCGCGTCCCTGGCCGAACTCATCGCCAAGCAAGTCGACGTCGTGATCGGCTCGTCGTCCTCTGTGCTCGACGAGTCGCTCGTGCCCGCCGCACTCGAAGCCGGAGCGGTCATCGTGGCCCCCGCCGACACCGGTGTCGTGCCGGCCAGCGTCGACGACGATTTCGTCGCCCGGCTGAAGTTCCAGGACCCGGCGCTCAAGGCATTCGATTACACCGCCGAGGTCTACGACGCGGTCATCGTCGTCGCTCTCGCGGCGACTATGAGCGGCGACGATGCGGGCGCATCCATAGCATGGTCGATCGATGTGGCCTCATACGAGGGCATCGAGTGCACGAGCTTCGGCGCTTGCCTGGACGTGCTCGAAACAGAACCAGACATCGACTACGAGGGGCTCGGCGGCGCGCTCGACTTCATCGCCGAGGGGCATCCGGGGCTCGCCTACTACGGCGTCGACTTGCGACCCACCCCGACGCCCTCCGAAACCCCCGAGGCGTGACGCGCTTTTTCGTGCTGCCGCTGTTGTGGTCGCGCAGGTGATCCAGCGACCGGATCGGTAAGATGGTTTGCCGGTTCTCCGCCGGGACAAGAGCTCATGTCGAGGGGACAAATGGACCAGCCAGATCCGTTCGGCTTCATCGGACTCACCTACGACGACGTCATGCTGCTGCCGGGGCACACCGACGTCGTGCCGAGCGAGGCGGAAACCGTCACTCGGCTCACCAGGCGCATCACCATGTCCGCACCACTTCTCTCGAGCGCCATGGATACGGTAACCGAGTCGCGGATGGCGATCGCGATGGCCAGGCAAGGCGGCATCGGCGTGCTGCACCGGAACCTCTCGATCCAGGATCAGGCCGACCACGTCGACCGGGTCAAACGGAGCGAGTCGGGCATGATCACCAACCCGGTGACCACCGTTCCCGACGCCACGGTCGCCGAGGTCGACCGGGTTTGCGGACAGTTCCGGGTTTCGGGCTTGCCCGTGGTGGAGGGCGACGGCCGGCTGGTGGGCATCATCACCAACCGCGATATGCGCTTCGTCTCGCCGTTCGAGCGGGCTACGACGCTCGTGCGCGATGTCATGACGAAGACGCCGCTCATCACGGCTCCCGAAGGCATCGATCCGGATGCCGCGGTCGCCATCTTCGCCGAGCACAAGATCGAGAAACTGCCGCTCGTCGACGGCGAGGGCAGGTTGCGTGGCCTGATCACCGTGAAGGATTTCGACAAGACCGAGCAGTACCCGGATGCGACGAAAGACGCTGAGGGCCGGCTGCGGGTGGGTGCCGCCATCGGCTTCTTCGGCGATGCGTGGGAGCGTGCGGGCGCGCTGCTGGATGCGGGCGTCGACGTGCTCGTCGTGGACACCGCCAACGGCGACAGCGCAGGCGTGCTCGAGATAATCGGCCGGATCAAGGCGGACCCGGCGTTCGCGGGCGTGGATGTGATCGGCGGCAATGTGGCTACGCGCAGCGGTGCCCAGGCGCTCATCGATGCGGGTGCCGACGCGGTCAAGGTCGGCGTCGGTCCCGGGTCCATTTGCACGACGCGCGTGGTCGCCGGCGTGGGCGTGCCGCAGGTCACGGCGGTCTACGAGGCTTCGCTCGCGGCTCGCGAGGCCGACGTTCCCGTGATCGCCGACGGGGGCCTGCAGTACTCGGGCGACATCGCGAAAGCCCTCGTCGCGGGCGCGGAGACGGTGATGCTGGGCTCTCTGCTTGCGGGCACCGACGAGTCGCCGGGCGATCTCGTCTACGTGAACGGCAAGCAATTCAAGAACTACCGGGGCATGGGCTCGCTCGGCGCGTTGCAGACCCGCGGACAGAAGACCTCGTACTCGCGCGACCGCTATTTTCAGGCGGATGTGCCCAGCGACGAGCAGCTCATCGCCGAGGGGATCGAAGGGCAAGTGCCGTATCGCGGCCCCATCGCTTCGGTCGTGTACCAGTTGCTGGGCGGCTTGCGTCAGTCGATGTTCTACGTCGGCGCACGCACGATCCCCGAATTGCGTGCGAAGGGCAGGTTCGTGCGGATCACTGCGGCCGGCCTCAAAGAGTCGCACCCGCACGACATCCAGATGGTCGTGGAAGCCCCCAACTATCGCCGCTGAACGCTCCTGCGGATGGCCCGGTCGACGGGTGGACTGGCCGGTAGGCTGGGGTAGTGACTGACATCGAGATCGGCCGGGCGAAGCGGGCGCGGCGGGCGTACTCGTTCGACGACATCGCCGTCGTGCCGAGTCGGCGCACGAGGGACCCGCAGGACGTGTCGGTGAGCTGGACGATCGACGCGTACACGTTCTCGATGCCCGTGCTCGCGGCCCCGATGGATTCGGTCGTCTCGCCGGCCACCGCGATCCGGATGGGGCAACTCGGCGGACTGGGCGTGCTAGACCTCGAGGGGCTCTGGACGCGCTACGACGATGCCGAAGCAGCCCTCGCCGAAGTGCGCAGCCTGTCCGCGGACGAGGCGACCAAGCGCATGCAGCAGTTGTATTCGGAGCCGATCAAGCCCGAACTGATCAAGAGCCGGCTCGCGCAGATCCGCGCCGCGGGCGTGCCCGTCGCAGGCGCGCTCAGCCCGCAACGCACCCAGGAGCACTACAAGACCGTGGTGGATGCCGGGGTCGACTTGTTCGTCATCCGCGGCACGACCGTGAGCGCCGAACACGTCTCGAAGAGCGTGGAGCCGCTCAACCTCAAGAAGTTCATCTACGAGCTCGACGTGCCGGTCATCGTCGGCGGTGCCGCCGGTTACACGCCCGCACTTCATCTCATGCGCACCGGCGCGGCCGGGGTGCTGGTCGGCTTCGGCGGTGGTGCGGCATCCACGACCCGCGCGAGCCTCGGCATCCACGCCCCCATGGCGACGGCCGTGGCGGATGTCGCCGGGGCCCGGCGCGACTA
>CAYRUW010000113.1:0-5964 GCA_964427465.1 uncultured Diaminobutyricimonas sp. | reverse complement strand
CCGGCCATGCGCATCCCCTTGAAGACCCGGCTGGGCGTCGCGGACGCGCCGATCGATCCGGGCTTGCGGTGGTTGCGGTGCGCACCATGCGAAGCGGAGACGCCCTGGAAGTTGTGACGCTTCATGACACCCGCGGTGCCCTTACCCTTGCTCGTGCCGACGACGTCGACAAGCTGGCCGGGCTGGAACAGCTCGACCGTGAGCTCCTGGCCGGGCGCATAGCTGTCGGCATCCGCCGTGCGCACTTCGGCGAGATGACGGCGCGGGGTTACTCCGGCCTTCTCGAAGTGACCTGCGGCGGGCTTGTTGACCTTGCGGGGGTCGACCTGGCCGTAGGCGATCTGCACGGCGCTGTAGCCGTCCCGCTCCTGTGTGCGGATCTGCGTGACCACATTCGGGGCGATCTCGACCACGGTCACGGGAACGAGTCGGTTGTTGTCGTCCCAGACCTGGGTCATGCCGAGCTTGGTGCCCAGCAGGCCTTTGGTCGTCTTCGTAAGCGTAGACATGGGTTTCCTTGAGAACTCGATCGAGCTCAGAGCTTGATCTCGATGTTGACGTCTGCGGGCAAGTCGAGTCGCATGAGCGAGTCGACCGCCTTGGGCGTCGGGTCGACGATGTCGATGAGCCGCTTGTGGGTGCGCTTCTCGAAGTGCTCGCGGCTGTCCTTGTACTTGTGGGGCGACCGGATGACCGCGATGACGTTCTTCTCCGTCGGGAGCGGCACGGGGCCGACGACGGTAGCACCGGCCCGGGTCACCGTGTCGACGATCTTGCGCGCTGAGGCGTCTAGACCTGCGTGGTCATACGACTTCAGTCGGATGCGGATCTTCTGTCCCGCCATGGACGTCTCTTTCTCTTGAGTGCGCCGGACTCCCGGGTTCCGGCACTGCACGGCACTTAGGCCTGCGCACCACTGTTCTGCTGTCAACTCGGCCTTCGCCCGCGGGCCTCACGCCCGCATGGGCGCACACGAGTCCCACGTGTGTCGAAGAGTCGATTTCACGTTCTGCTACCCGCGGCCTAGGCACTCGATGCGAGTCCTATGCACTGCCCTGGCAGTGATCCACGCGATTGCGCGGAATGTTGAACTAGAAGAGTTTGCCATACCCCTTGCATTGCTGCAACCCGGGCGTGTCGCGCCGCTGACCGCCCGCCTTTTGCGCCCGCGCGGGACGTTCGCGCCCGGGCGCGCGTGCGCAAACGTCCCGTCAGGGCGCATACGCGCGCATGCCTACAGCGGCAGACCCGCCTGCTTGAGATGCGCTCGCAACGCGGCCGGGCGCATCGCCGTCTGCCATGGCCAACGGGTGACCCGCAAGCCGAGAGAAACAAGCCGATCTGCCCGCAGTTTCTCGTCGTACACGACCTGCTCAGCATTGCGCCCGGCGCGGTAGCGGTGATCCAGGTATTTGATCGCCCCATCGGTCTCGCCCACGATCCGGTACTCGGGCCAGTCGAAGTCGACCTCTCCGACCAAGCCCCGATAGTCGTAGTAGGGGGTTTGAAGCCGCGGCTTGGGGCACCCGATGAGGTGCATCGTCGCGCGGCTGACGGACTCGAGCGGTGAGTCGGACTGTGTCACAGCGAAGTCGATCACCTTGCGAGTACGGGCGAATGCACGAAACGGCAGTGCACGCTCCCACGCCGCGAGCAACCCATCCGGAGTAGTGAGCGGGGTCGTTCGGCCGCGCCGGTCGACGTGTATTGCACGGTCGACGACGGCGACCGAGGCAGCGAAACCGGCCGTGGATGCGATGTCGATCGCTGTGCGCTCAACCGAGGTCAGCAGAAGTCCTTCGCACTCCACGACGTCTTCGTCGTCGAGCTTCAGGGAGTGCTTGACAACCCCATTGCGCGATCTGCCGCCCGGCGTCTTGCCTACCGTGACGTGCACCTCATCCGGCCACTGGCCGATATTCGGGAGCCCATGGATCGCCGCCGCAGACCAGTGCGAGAGCACCGGCGTGAAACTGCGTGTTGCGGCGACCGCCCGTACGCGCGCGATGTACCGCTCGAGCCGATCGAGCGCTTGCCAGTCCGCAAACGGAAGATAGGCGCCTCGCGCCAACCTGACGTGCTCTCCACGCTCGGCGCTCCGGGCGAGCTGGCGACGCGAAAGCAGCGGGTCGCGGAGGTCGCGGACGTACCGCATCCGCTCGTCCAGGTAATCGTGTTCCGCCACGCGTCCCAGCATCCGCCATGTCGAGGTCGGCGTCGCCGGAGGTGAGTGCGATGTGGAGGGTTCGCGGATGTGGACAACCGACGAATGCGCCCGTTCGGGAGGTTTGCGCCCCGGCGCGCGGGCGCAAACGTCCCCGCAGGGCGCATTCGCAGGGGTGACGGCTACTTGCGGAAGAAGACGAGGTGAGTGAGCAGGAGGGAGACGAGCGCGGCGGCGACGAAGATCAGCCCGGAGACGATCGCGATCGCAGCAACCAGCAACCCCCAGCCGCCGGCCACGAGCCCGATCACGAAGAAGGCGACGGTGTTCACGACACCCGCGACGATCGCGCTGACGAAGTTGCTCGCCAGCCGCCATCCGGGTGCTCGGCGCCGGTGCCACAGGTTGCCGATGACGAGGAGCACGACCCACAGCGCGTACCCGATCCAGAACGTGCCGAACGCGAACCCGGGTGCCTGCTGCAGGAACGCGGTGACGAAGTCGGAGTCGGGCAAGCCGACCAGCCCGGCGGTCGCCCAGTGCAGCACCGCGGTCAGCGCAACGGCAACCAACGTCTCCAGAAACACGCGCATGTGAGAAACCTAGCGGAAGGAGCGGATGCGAATGCGCCCGGGCGGGACGCTCGCGCCTGCGCGCGGGGGAGCAAACGTCCCGCGCGGGTGCATTCGGCGGGTCGTGTCCGCAGTCAACGGGACAGCAGGCGGCGCAGTTCCGCCTCGGCCGAGTCCAGGCGAGCGGGGTCGATCGTGACGCCATGCTCGTATTCGTCGATCAGGCGAGGATCGACGTAGCTGTTCCGCGCGATCGCCGGAGTATTCCCGAGCAGTTCGGCGGCATCCCGCATCGCCTGCGCGACGGCGTTCTTGCGGCCGGTCTTCGTCGTCTCCGGTCCGTGCCTTGCAAGACTCACAGCCGCTGCAAGCGTGCCATGCAAGGTGCGGAACTCCTTCGCGGTGAAGTCACCCCCCGTGCGCTCGCGCACGTAGTCGTTGATCTCCTCCGCGCTGAGGGCTCGCCAGCCTTCGCCGTTCCGCCAGGCGAGCAGCCGCTCATCCGGACCCCGCTGCTTGAATCCGCGAACGATGGACGCCAACTCGGCGTCGCGGATGTCGGACTCCCACTCCTGACCGCTCTTAGCAGGAAAGCGCAATTGCACGAGATCGCCGCTCACCCTGGCGTGGGCGTTCAACAGTGTCGACAGGCCGAAGCTGCCATTCGCATCCGCATAGCGCTCGGAACCGATCCGGAGCGAAGCGGTGTCGAGCATCCGGAACGCGGCCGCGAGGCAGCGTTCGCGGGTGGGTTCGTGTTGCCGCAGGTCGCGCGTCACCATACGCCTCGCGGCGGGCAGGGTCTCGGCGAGAGCGAGCGCCCGCTCGAACTTCACCCGGTCCTTCTGGTCGCGCCAATGCGCGTGGTACAGGTACTGACGCCGGCCGGCCGCATCCGTGCCCATCGCCTGGATGTGCCCGTTCGGGTTAGGGCAGATCCACACGTCGGTCCACGCGGGCGGTATCGCAAGCGAATCGATGCGCGCCCGGAGCTCACGGTCGCGCACGGTCGATCCGTCGATATCGCGGTAACTGAACCCACGCCCCGAGCGGACACGGCGGATGCCGGGCGCGGTGGTCTGGCTGCGGCTCAGTCTCGGCACCCAGCGACTATAGGTGCGGCGATCGGGAATTGGCTGGTCGCCGGTCAGGATTCCGCGAGCACTCCGTCCGCGAGCCGCAGGGTGCGGTCGGCGAGCGATTGCAAGGCCGAATCGTGCGTCGAGATGATCGCGGTCATGCCCTCGGAGCGCACAACCGAGTGCAGAAGCGCCATGATCATGGCACCGGTTTCGGCATCCAATTGGCCGGTCGGCTCGTCGGCGATGAGCAGTCGCGGCGAATTCGCCAAAGCCCGGGCGATCGCGACCCGCTGCTGCTGCCCGCCGGAGAGTTCGCCGGGACGCTGGCCGGCGTGCGCCGAGAGCCCGACGAGCTCGAGCAATCGGGCGACTCGCGCTTCGCGTTCCCTGGTCGCGGTCTTGCGCAAGCGCAACGGCAGGCCGACGTTCTCGGCAGCGGACAGCATCGGCACGAGCCCGAACGTCTGGAATACGAATGCGAGTTCATCGCGGCGCATGGCAGTGCGTCGGCGCTCGTCCAGCGCGGATATCTCGGTGCCGTTCACGATCACGCGACCCGAGCTGGGGCTGTCGAGACCGCCGATCAGGTTCAGGAGCGTCGTCTTGCCGGAACCGGACCGGCCGACGAGCGCGGTGAGCGATCCCGGCTCGATCGTGAATGAAACGTCTCGCAAGGCATGCACCTCGCCAGCCGACGAGCTGTAGGTGCGCGTTACGCGTTCTGCGACCACGGCGCCGGTCGTCACCGGCCCGGCCGCCGATCCCGCCTGGGCGAGCGTTTCGTTCGCCGTCATCGTTCTCCTTCGTGATTCTTTGCCGCCCCGGCGCCGGGTTCCCCTCGCGCCGGGCGCGCCGACCCATCCGGCCATACCCCCAGATGATCGGCTTCGAGTTCGAGCCGCACCCGGTCGCGAAGGCCGAGAGCCTCGCGGTAGTCGGCCGGCAACTGCAATCGTCCGACCCGGTCCAGCACCGCGTACTCCTCCGCGATTACCGCCGAATCGCCGTGTTCGTCGACTTCGGTGCGTCGCACCACCTCGGATGCCGTGCGTCCGTCGCGGATGGCGATCGTGCGTTGCACTTGCCGTGACACCTCCTCGTCATGCGTGACGATCACCACGGTCGTGCCCAGTTCGGCATTCGCCGAGCGGAGTGCCGCGAACACTTCTTCGCCCGTGGCGCTGTCGAGCTCCCCGGTCGGTTCGTCTGCGAACAGCACCTTCGGCTGGTTGGCCAGTGCAACCGCGATCGCGACCCGCTGCTGCTCTCCGCCGGACAATTCCCCTGGTCGACGCTGTGCTTTCGACCCCATGTCCAATGCGTCGAGCAATTCCGCGCTTCGCCGATCGCGTTCGCGCGCGCGAATTCCGGCGAACGCCATCGGCAGCGCGACGTTCTCGGCCGCGCTCAGGTAGGGCAGCAGGTTCCGTGCAGTCTGCTGCCAGACGAATCCCACCGTGCTGCGGCGGTACGACAGCCGGTCGGCAGCGGACATCCGCAACAGGTCCCATCCCGCCACACGCGCTCGGCCGGCGGTGGGTACGTCAAGGCCCGAGAGCACGTTGAGCAGGGTCGATTTTCCGGACCCGGAAGCACCGACTATGGCGATCATCTCACCGGGTTCGACGAGCAGATCGAGTCCCTGAAGCGCTTGCACTTCGATCTGCTCGACTTGGTAGATCCGCACCAGGTTGTCGCAAACGATGAGCGCGTCTGCGCCGTATTCTCGCGTCGATTGCGACGGCGCGGTCGCGGTCGCCGATTCCATGGTCATACCGTTTCTCCTACTCGTAGGACATCGCTCAGCCGGTCCCGCCGATGCGCCAGCACTTCGACGAGCGCAGCGACTATCACGAGCACCGCGGATGCGATCGCGAGCCTGGCGAAAACGAGCGGCTCCAGCCTCGTCTCGGGTATCGCAAGTCCGCCGCTGAGCACGTCGAGGCCAAGTGCCGGTGCGATCGCGAGCACGGTCGTCACGCCGGCGGCGAGGCCACCGACGACCGCTGCGATCACCACAGGAGCCAGTTCGGCGAGCGCGAGCCACCAGCCAAGCCGCGAGCGCATGCCCAGGGTGCGCAACATCGAAAGTGAACGCCCGCGCTCGCGCGCTCCGCCGAGTACGGATGCGATGAGCGCGACGACC
>CAYRUW010000112.1:0-5975 GCA_964427465.1 uncultured Diaminobutyricimonas sp. | reverse complement strand
CGGGCACGAACTCACCGCCTTCGAGTTCGACTGCCGTGGCCTTGCCGGAATCGCCCACGATCCGCGCGATCGAGACCGAAGTGCGCAGCACGACGCCATGGTCAGTGTGCAATTGCGCGAACACCTGACCGAGACGCTCGCCGAGCGCCGCGGCAAGCGGCACCGGGTCGCGATCGAGCAAGGTGACCTCGTTGCCGAGTTCGCGGGCGGTCGCCCCGACCTCCATGCCGATCCAGCCCGCGCCGATCACGACGAGACGCTTGCCGCCCGCGGAGAGCAGTTCGCGCAGTGCTTCGGAGTCGGCGAGGGTGCGCAGATAGCGGACTCCATCGAGTTCGGCGCCTTCGATCGGCAGGCGCCTCGCGGTCGAACCGGTGGCCAGCAGCAGCTTGTCGTAGCTCAGTTCGTCGCCGTTGGCGAGGGAGACCCGGTGGTCGCCGGCCCCCACGGCGACCACCGCGCTGTCGGTGCGCAACTCGATCGACGCCTGGCCGTACCAGTCGGCGGGTTGCACGAACACCTCCTCGCGCCCGGCCTTGCTGGCGAGGAACTCCTTCGACAGCGGCGGCCGCAGGTACGGAGGTTCCGCTTCTGCGCCGATCAGCGTGATTCCCCCTTCGAAGCCTTCCTCGCGAAGCGTCTGCGCAGCGGTAGCCCCGGCCAGCCCCGCCCCCACGATCACGAATTCCTGCTTCTTGGACATTCTCGCCCTCCTGGTTTTCTTCTCTTGCGTCTTCCCGCTCGTCTACCGCGCCACCGGCGCTGCGCTTTGCGGCCAGAACCGCTCACGCATGGCGGGTTCTTCGGCAAGCACGCCGAGGAACGCGGATGTCTGGGTGCGGCTGCCTGCTGCTTGCACGCCCCGCAAGGTCATGCACATGTGCTCGGCCTCGATCACGATGCCGACTCCGCGCGGCTCGAGCTGGTCCTGCAGCCACTCGGCGACCTGGCGGGTAAGGCGTTCTTGCACTTGCAGGTCCCGGGCGAAGAGCTCTACCACCCGGGCCAGCTTCGACAGGCCGAGCAGGCGGTCCCCCGGCACGTATCCGATGTGCGCCACCCCGCGAAATGGGAAGAGGTGGTGCTCGCACAGCGAATGGAACGGGATGTCGCGCACGAGCACGAGCTGGTCGTACGCTTCGGTGTTCGGAAAGGTCGTGGGCGTGAAGTCGACCGGGGTGAGCAGTTCGACCAGACCCGCCACGAACCGCCTGGGTGTCTCGGCCAGGTGCTCGGAGTCGACATCCCGGCCCAGGGCGACCAAGAGCTCTCGGACGGCCGCTTCGGCACGCGCTACCGGGTCCGCTTCGGCACGCGCTACCGGGTTCTCGTCTTCGCCGACTACCCGGAGTTGCGCTCCGGGCGCCGGGTCTTCCCCCTGCTGCAGTTGGGCCTGACTCATCGAGACCTCCGATCCTCTGTCTCGAACCATAGGAGATCCGCATTTCTATTGTCAAGACTTTTCGGTTTTAGAGTAAGATGATGCCATGACCGGGTCGGCCGCGAGACGGGGAACGGCGCGAAGGCATCCCGCAATCGCCGTGATCGGCGACCCCTTGCGCCGCTCCCTCTTCGAGTTCGTGAAAGCGAGCCCGCACCCGGTCAGCCGCGACGAGGCCGCAGCATTTCTGAGCCAGAGCCGCAGTACGGCCGTGTTCCACCTCGAGCGACTCGTCGAAGCAGGACTGCTCACCACCGAGTTCAAACGCACGAGCGGCAAGAGCGGACCCGGCGCCGGTCGTCCGGCCAAGCTCTATCGTGCGGCCGACGATGAAGTCTCTGTGACCATCCCCGAACGTCGCTACGACCTGCTCGGAGAACTGCTCGCCCAAGCCATCGACGAGGCCCAGCCCATCGAGTCGGCACGCGAGGCGCTCATCCGGATCGCCGAAGAGAGAGGCCGGCGGCTGGGCGCCGAGGCCGGAACGCTCGAACGGATGCTCGTGGCGGCCGGATACGAGCCGCACGTGGATGCGGACGGCACGATCACCCTCACCAATTGCCCCTTCCATCGACTTGCCGCCCGGCACACCGATCTCGTGTGCACGGCGAACGAGGCACTGCTCTCGGGTGCGGTGACGGGTTGCGGAGGCGGCTATGACGCCGCGCTCGAGCCGGGAGCCAACCGCTGCTGCATCCGCTTGCACCCCGCAGAGTGACCTGCCTCCGCGCGCCAACGCGGAACCGTGCCAGTACCAGCCCCGCACCCGCAACACTCAGCTACCACCCAGGCAACGCGCAGATACTATCGGGCATGGCTGACGGACCAAAGATTCTGATCGTAGACGACGAACCCAACATCCGTGACCTGCTCACCACCTCCCTCCGCTTCGCCGGGTTCGCGGTGCGCGCTGTGGGGAACGGCGCAGCAGCGATCTCGGCAGTGCTCGAAGAGGAGCCCGACCTGATCATCCTCGACGTGATGCTGCCGGATATGAACGGATTCGGCGTGACCAAACGATTGCGCTCGAGCGGCTACACCTCGCCGATCCTGTTCCTGACGGCGAAAGACGAGACCGAAGACAAGATCACCGGCCTCACCGTCGGCGGCGACGACTATGTGACCAAGCCGTTCAGCCTCGACGAGATCGTCGCCCGGATCAAAGCGATCCTGCGGCGCACGATGCAAGACGACGAAGACGCGATCATCCGGGCGGGCGACCTGACCATGGACCAGGACACGCACGAAGTGACCATCGGCAACGAACAGATCGAGCTCAGCCCCACCGAGTTCAAACTGCTGCGCTACCTCATGCTCAACCCGAACCGGGTGCTCTCGAAAGCGCAGATTCTGGATCACGTGTGGGAATACGACTTCAACGGGGATGCCGGGATCGTCGAGAGCTACATCTCATACCTGCGGCGCAAGCTCGACCAGTACTCCACCGAGCCGGTCATCCAGACAAAGCGCGGATTCGGCTACATGCTCAAAGCCGCCAAGGTCTAGGGTGTCTGACAGATCGCGCGCGACCGCCGGCCGCGCTCTAAACGGTCGGTGCGAGGTGGAGGAGGCGATAGCGGCGCTATCGGCGACGAAGACAAACCAGCACGCCCAGCATCCGGGCGCACCGAGGCGCGCGCCGGCCGGCCGGGCGCATCCTGACCCGATCTCTTGATGCACGAGCAACTGCACGCGTGGTGGAGCGGGATCTCGCTTCGCACCAAGATCACCGGCGTCACTGTCATGCTGCTCACCCTCGGGCTGCTCGTGGCCGGCGCGGGCACGATGTCGCTGCTGCGCTCGTATCTGCTGGGCGAGGTCGATGGCCGGGTGGCCAATGCGGCCCAAGTACTTCAAGTGAGCGCGTCGCGGTTCGTGAACTTCGCGGACGCGCAATGCCTCGTGACCTCGGGCGTCGGGGAGCAGGCCTACCTCGCGGTGCTCTCGAGCGACGGCAAGCTGCTGTGTCACAACCGCAACCCGGAACGCCCAGTACCGGACCTCTCGCAAATCACCCTGGAAGCTGCTCGCGAGCTCGGCGGCGACACGTTCAGCATCGCCGACGCCGACCGCACCAATCAGTGGCGCGCCGTCGCCGTGACCACGACCTTCGATGCGGTTCCCGGGGTGTACACGCTCGTGGTCGGCGAGAACGTGAACTTCGCCAACGCCGTCGTGGCCAGATTCGCCGCGATCTTCATGTTCTTCGCGATCGCGGTTGTCGTGCTCGGTGGCGTGTCGACCAGACTGCTCGTTAACTCGACCTTCGCGCCGTTGCGCGACGTGGAGGAGACCGCCGCGCGATTCGCAGACGGCGACTTCAGCCAGCGCATGGGCGGTTCCCTGCCTAACACCGAAGTCGGCCGCTTGAACCGTTCGCTCAACGCCATGCTCGCCCGGATCGACCGCGCCTTCGCCGACCGCGCGGAGACGATCGAGCAGATGCGCCGTTTCGTGGGAGACGCGAGCCACGAATTGCGCACTCCCCTCGTCTCTGTGCGCGGTTATGCGGAGTTGTACCGGATGGGCGCGCTCGGCAGTCAAGAAGAGGTCGCCCAGGCGATGGAGCGGATCGAGAAAGAGGCGATCCGGATGACCGCGCTCGTGAGCGACCTGCTCGAACTCGCGCGACTCGACGAGACTCGCCCGCTCGCACTTTCGAGCGTGGACCTCGGCGTGATCGCGCACGACGCGGCGATGGACGCGCGCGCCTCCGCACCCGATCGTCAAGTCTCGGTCATCGGGCTCGAGTTCCCCAGCGAACGGAACGGGGAGGACAGCTCGAACGTCGGCCACCAGGGCCGCGGCAGACCGGGTATGGCAAGACGCACCAATGCGAAAGGCTCGAACAACGCGAAGGCCTCAAGCGTCAAGACCGGCAACACCGGTCCGATCGCGTTCGCCGGTGCTCAACTGGCGAGGCTGCGCGCGCTGCGCAACCGCGGCGCGAGGGACGAGCCCACCCCGACGACGAGCCCCAGGCAACGGCCGCGAGCTATCGTGCTCGCCGAGGAGAACAAGATCCGGCAGGTCGTGACGAACCTGATGGGCAATGCCATGCGCTTCAGCCCCGATGGCAGCCCGATCGAGATCGGTGTCGGAGTGGATGCCGTTCGCGGGATGGGGGTACTCGCGGTGATCGACCACGGCCAGGGCATCCCACCGCAGATCCGCGAGAAGATCTTCCAGCGGTTCTGGCGCGCCGACACGTCGCGCACCCGGGAGACCGGCGGCAGCGGTCTGGGCCTCGCTATCGTCTCGGCGATCGTCGGATCGCACTCGGGCATGGTCGAGGTCGATGAGACCGAAGGGGGCGGAGCGACGTTCCGCATCCTCATTCCTCTCGTCCCCGCCGACGAACCTTCCACAGAAGCGCTCGCGGCCTCCTAACCCGCGATTCGCGCGGCCTACCGTGTGGGCATGAGCCGATACCAAGTCGACAGCGAAGCGGTACTAGCCGCTACCGGAGCAGCAAAATCCTCGATTTCGCGGATTCAGGCCGAAGTCAGCGGTCTGTACAACCAGCTCGTCAACCTGCAGAGTTCGTGGAGCGGTCAGGCCGCGAGCGCGTTCCACACCGTGATCACCGAGTGGAAGGCGACCCAGCAGCGGGTCGAAGAGAACCTCGCTTCGATCAACGCGGCGCTCACGCACGCCGGTCAGCAGTACGCCGACATCGAAGCCGCCAACACCCGTCTCTTCGCTCGCTGATCCAGCCGCCCGTCGAGGTCTCGATACGCCCTGCGGGCTACTCGACCCACCAACGCACCCCGCGGGTCGAGTGCTCGGCGAAGCCGAGCGAATCGAGACCCGGCAACACCAACGGTCTCGATACGCCCTGCGGGCTACTCGACCCACCAACACCCACCCCCGCGGGTCGAGTGCTCGGCGAAGCCGAGCGAATCGAGACCCAGCAACACCCCACCCCCGCGGGTCGAGGTCTCGATACGCCCTGCGGGCTACTCGACCCACGAATGGCCGCCCCGCAACACCAACGGTCTCGATACGCCCTGCGGGCTACTCGACCCACCAAACGAAAAGCGGATGGCGGCCCCTCACGGAGCCGCCATCCTTACTTTTTGCCGTTCGGACTAGAAGTCCATGCCTCCGGTCGGGTCCCCGCCACCAACCGGCGCAGGGTTCTTCTCGGGCTTGTCGGCCACGACCGCCTCGGTGGTCAGGAACAGGCCCGCGATCGACGCGGCGTTCAGCAGTGCCGAGCGAGTCACCTTGACGGGGTCGTTGATGCCCGCGGTGAGCATGTCGACGTACTCGCCGGTCGCCGCGTTCAGGCCCTGGCCGGCCGGAAGGTTGCGCACCTTGTCGACCACGACGCCCGGCTCGTATCCCGCGTTGAGAGCGATCTGCTTGAGCGGAGCCTCGACCGCGAACCGAACGATGTTCGCACCCGTTGCCTCGTCACCCTCCAGCTTGAGGCTCTCGAAGGCGGTCAGGCCGGCCTGGATGAGCGCCACGCCACCACCGGCGACGATGCCCTCCTCCACGGCGGCCTTGGCGTTGCGCACCGCGTCCT